>CAKUSI010000067.1 GCA_934678955.1 uncultured Austwickia sp.
CCGCCGAGCCCACCCCCCGGCCCGGGTCCACCTACCGCCCGCCACCCCCCGACCGACCCGCGTCCACCCGCGTCGCTGATCCGGCAACGACCGGGGCCAGGCGGACCGCCGCCGGCGTCGCCGCGGAACCGCCCGGGCGCTTCGTGCCCGACTCCAGCCGCACCATCGGCGGTCGGCGGACGGCCGCCGCTGTGGCCGCCTCGACGGTGAGCGGCACCAGCCCGCACGCGCCGAACCTCGTGATCGACCCGGACCCCTCCTGGCACCTGGCCCGCCGGGCGGCGCACGCGGCGACCGCGGATACCGCCGCGGCCGTCGCGAAGATGGGCACCGCGAAGTGGCTGGACGCCCAGCTCAAGCCGTCCGCCATCGACGACTCGGCCTGCGAGCGGCATGTCGCCGCAGCCTTCCCGCTCGCCGGCATGTCAGCCCCCCAGGTGCGCTCCGCCACCGGCAACAAGCCGTGGAACGCCCCGCCGGCCGTCGCGCGCGCGACGGTCTGGCGACAGCTCACCACACGCCGCCCGCTGCTGGAGTCGGTCGTGGAGATGTGGCACGACCACCTGCACGTCGCGCTCTTCAGCGACAAGATCCACGAGCACGTCGGCGCCTATGACCGTGAGGTCATCCGCAAGCACGCCTTCGGCACCTTCAAGGATCTCCTCGCCGCCGCCACGCTGCACCCCGCGATGCTCCTCTACCTCGATAACGCGGGGTCGACCAAGGCGAACCCGAACGAGAACCTCGGCCGCGAGCTGCTCGAGCTGCACACCGTGGGCGTCGGGGCGCACACGGAGGCTGACGTAAAGGCGGCCGCGCGGCTCCTCACCGGGCTGTCCGTCGACTGGTCCACCGGCGCCTTCGTCTACCGCCCAGGCGACCACGCCACCGGACCCGTGACCTGCGTGGGCCTGACGCTGGCCAACCGGAGCACCGATCGCTCGAAGGTCCTCGCGGACGTCCGGCGTCTCACCGACCACCTGGCGACCCGCCCCGCCGCGGTCCGCCGGATCGTGGGCCGGATGGCCCGGCGTTTCGTCGCGGACGAGCCGCCGGCCTCGCTGCTCGACCGGCTCGCGAGCGCCTACCTCGCGGGCGGCACGGCGATCGCGCCGGTGCTGCGCGCCCTGTTCACCAGCCAAGAGTTCGCGGGCTCGGTCGGCGCGAAGTGGCGCCGACCGCAGGAGCTCATGGCCACCCTGGTCGCCTCCGGTCGCCCCACCTATGTGGCTCCCACCGAGGCCGGCGAATGGGCGAAGCTCGGCACGTACACCTGGCTCCTGGAGACGCTCGGCCACGTCCCACTCGACCACCCCGACCCCGACGGGCCGAGCGACCTCGCCTCGTCCTGGCGTCACCCGGGAGCCCTGCTGGCGCGCTGGAATGCCGCCGAGGGCGTCGCGGGGCGGTGGGACAAGACCTTGGCGATGGCCCCGTGGCGCGACGTGTTCGGCATCACCACATCCCTGACCTACGCGCAGGCCGCGGACCGTATCGTGCATCAGCTCTGCGGGATCCACCCCTCGCCAGCGGATCGGGACACCCTCGCCCGGTTCTTCGCGCGGCCGACCGGCGGTCCGGACACGCCGGCGCCCACCGCGCAGGTCAGCGAGGACGCCATCCGCTGGCATCTCGACCAGACGGTGCGGCTCGCGATGGCCTCGCCATACCTAGGCATCCGATGAACGCGCCCGCGCGAGGAGGCATCATGCCCGTGACCCCCGCCACCTGTGAGGCGATGGAGCACCTGTGGCGCCTCGACGAGGACATCGTTCCGGTGCACACCCACGACGATCGCTCCTTCCTCATGGACGTGGCCGACGGTCGGCGTGAGGTCCTCTCCGGCCCTCGGGAGGCCGCCGAGCGGGTGCTCCGGCGCACCCCCGTGTCCCGCCGCAGCGTGCTCGCCGGGATGGCCGCCTGCGGCGCGCTGACGATGGTCGACCCGCGACCGCGCTACGCCTTCGCGGCCGAGCCGACGGGCGGCCGGGACGTGCTGGTCGTGGTGTTCCTGCGCGGCGGCATGGACGGGCTGCAGGCGGTGGTCCCATACGGCGACCCGGCGTACGCGACCGCGCGCCCCACGCTGGCGATCAAGCAACGGGACCTGGTCATCCTCGACGAGCGGTTCGGTCTGCACCCGAAGCTCGCCCCGCTGAAGCCACTGTGGGACGCCCGCCAACTCGCGATCGTCCCCGCCGTCGGCAACCCCGCCGCCAACCGCTCCCACTTCGACGCTCAGCTGGCCGCTGAGCGGGCCGCCCCGGCGCAGGTGCGCTCGGGATGGGTCGGCCGGCACCTGAGCGCCGCGGCCGCGGGTACGGACCTGACGCGGGCCGTGACCTTCGGCGACCGCGCGGCCGTGGCGGCCACCGGGGGCTTCCCGACCGCCGCGATCGGCGGCGAGCTGACCGACTTCGAGGTGTGGGCCTGGGAGGGCTTCCACACCCAGGTGGGTCAGACGCTGCGGGCTCTGGCGGACTCCGCGGGGGGCCCGGTCGCCGAGGGTACGCGCGGGGCGTTCGCGGGGATCGCCGCCCTCGCAGGTGCCCGCGCGACCTCGGAGCAGCCCAGCGGCGGGGCGACCTACCCCGACGGCACCTTCGGACGCGGCCTGCGGGAGGCCGCCCGGATCATCCGCTCCGGCGCCCCCGTCGAGGTCGTGTGCCTTGACCTCGGAGACTGGGACATGCACGCGCGCCAGGGCGGCCCGTTCGAGGAGTGGGGCTGGATGGCGCGCAAGCTGACCGAGCTCGCCGAAGGGCTCGCCGCCTTCCGCACCGACCTCGGTGAGGCGTGGGCGCGCACGTCGCTGGTGACGATGAGCGAGTTCGGGCGCCGCGTGGCCGAGAACTCCTCCGGCGGCAGCGACCACGGCAGCGGCGGCGTGATGTTCGTCGCGGGCGGCGGGATCCGCGGCGGCCTGTACGGGACGTGGCCGGGCCTGTCGCCCAGCCAGCTCAAGGACGGCGACGTGGCGATCGGGACGGACTACCGGCAGGTGCTCGCCGAGGTGCTGACGGCCCGCGTCGGCGGCAGTTCGGTGAGTTCGGTCTTCCCGGGGCTCTCCCCCGCGCCGCTGGGGCTCGCCGTCCCCCGGTGAGCCACCGGGTGGAACGGCCCGGGCCGACAACCCCGCGGTGACCCGCTGCGTCGAACTGCTCCGGGTTTCCCGTCACAGCGGGCGGATCCAGGCCGCCAGGACCTCGGCCAGCTCGGCGGCCTCTGCGTGGCCGGTGCGCCGCTGCGTCCAGGAGACCGAGGTCGCGAACGGCCGGTACCTCCAGGCGTACGGCGATCTGTAGGAGATCCTCCACCGTGGGATAGCGCCAGGTCGGACTGCTCACTGCGAAAGGCGGCGCAGGAGTTCGGCGTCCTGTTCCAGGACGTCATCCATCACGTCGTCGACTTCCGTACGCCGCCGGTCCCGTTCCGCCGCCGCATCGATCAGCCGCAGCACCGCCTGCTGCTTGCTGATGCCTTGCTTATCTGCCAATGCGGTCAGGGCGGCGTCCTGCGCGTCGCTGAGTCGAAGCGTCATGGCCATCCATCGATGGTATCTGCGTGATACCACGCCGTCGAGAACGTTCGGGTTCATGCCACAGCGACCCGACCCTTGTCACCATCGTCCGAGCCCCAGAGGGCGGTGGTGAGCCCGTTCGCCCACCACCACCTGCGCCGATCAGCGGCTGCTCAGGCCAGCTCGGGGAACCAGATCGCCAACTCGCGCTGCGCCGACTCGACCGAGTCCGATCCGTGCACGATGTTCTCCTGCGGACCGTTGCCCCAGTCGCGGCCGAAGTCGCCGCGGATCGTCCCCGGAGAGGCGACCGTGGGGTCGGTCTTGCCGGCCAGCGAGCGAAATCCCTCGACGACCCGGCCGCCCTCGGCGGCGATGGCCACGACCGGTCCGCTGGACATGAACCCCAGCAGCTCCTCGTAGAAGCCCTTGCCCTCGTGCTCCGCATAGTGCGGCGCCAGGATCTCCCGCGTCGGGGTGAGCATCTTGAGGGCCACGATGGTGTAGCCCTTGGCCTCGATCCGGCGGAGCACTTCACCGACCAGGCCGCGTTCCACGGCGTCGGGCTTGACGAGGACGAGTGTGCGTTCGGTCATGGCCGAAGCCTAGCCAGTCGGACGGGGCGAACGGCCTTGCGCGCGCGGGACGTGAGCTGCTCCACCCCGACGCCACCCCCACCCCCACGCCCGCGCCCGCGCCCGCGCCCGCGCCCGCGCCCGCGCCCGCGCCCCGAGGCTCGGTCCGCCGGACCGCGGACGCGAGACACCTGCGGCGGTCTGTAGACCGGCTTCTCCGTCACTCCGAGGCCAGCCGGGCGGTCCGAACGCCCTCAGGGCCGGCCGGACCCTCACCGCGCCGGGTGAACTCCTCCCGTATCCAGGCTCCACCGCGGCACCCAGCTCCTCCCGCGCCGGCCGGACCCTCACCGCGCCGGGTGAGCGCCCATCTGGACGGGAGCTCACCCGGAGCGAGGGGAGCCCAGTCATGACCACGAGAGGCCACAGCGCCCCGGAGCGGGCCTCAGGACGGGAGCCCAGCCCACTCGAGCGGAGTTCACCCCACGCGGGAGGAGCCCACCCGAGGCCGCAAGAGGCCAATCGGTGACGACATGCCGGTCAGGTCAGGGGCCGGTCTATCGCGCGACCAATCCACCGGTCGCTTCTTGGCCCTCCTTGCGGTGGCCGACTCCCACGAATGTCAGCTCACGATCGGCCAGAGCGCCAGGCAGAGGAGGAACCCTGCCAGCCCCAGGACCGTCGTCAGCACGGTCCAGGTCTTGAGGCCGTCGGCGACGGAAAGCCCCTGATATTTGGTGACGATCCAGAATCCGGAGTCGTTGATGTGCGACAGGCCGAGGCCGCCGAAACAGGTGGCGAGGGTCAGCACGACCACCTGTATGGAGGAGTAGCCGCCGGCCTCGATCGCCGGCTGGATCAGCCCGCCTGCGGTCAGGATCGCCACCGTGGCCGACCCCTGCGCCGCGCGCAGGGCCAGGGCGATCACGAATCCGGCGACGATCAGCGGCAGCCCCATGCTGGTCAGCGAGTCAGAGAGGGCCTTGCCGATGCCGGTCTCGACGAGCACGTTGCCGAAGACGCCACCGGCGCCGGTCACGAAGATGATGATCGCGACCATCGGCAGCGCCGAATCCATCACGGACGTGCGCTCGGTCAGGCCCCAGCCCATCTTCGCTCCAATCGCGAAGTAGGCCACGATGACGCCGATGAGCAGGGCCGTCGTGGGCTGGCCGATGAATGACGCGTACGGGCGGAAGCCGTGCTCCGCGTCCAGCACCGTCGCCGCCACCGACCCGACCATGATCAGGGCGATCGGCAGGATGATGAGCCCGGCGATCAGGCCGGCAGACGGCCGGGCTGACGCCCGCGTGGCGAGCCCGACGCCGCCCGTGGGTGCCGCTGTGGTGGCCGCAGAAGAACCGCCGCCTGCGGGAGCGCTCCCGTTCTCGTGCGGAGTCACGCCCTCGGTCTCGTGCGGGGCGCTGCTCGGCACCTCGTGATAGTCGTCGTCCAATGCCGCCGTGGCGGGCGACTCCAGCAGGGTGATGCGGTCGACCCTGAACAGCTTGCTCACGAAGAAGCCGACGACGCCGACGATCGCGCAGATCACCAGCCCGATCAGGGTCATGAGACCGACATCGGCGCCGAGCGTCGCGGCTGCGGCGACCGGTCCCGGGTGCGGCGGGAGCGCGACGTGCACGGTGAGCAGCACGCCACCGACCGGCAGTCCGAGCTTGAGCGGGTGGATGCCCGAGGCCTTGGCGAAGGCGAACACGATCGGGGCCAGGATGATGAAGCCGACGTCGAAGAACACCGGGATGCCCAGGATGAACGCCGCCGCGGTGACGGCCGCGACGACACGCTTGCGGCCGAGGGTCGCGGTGAACTGCGTGGCCAGCGTCTCGGCACCGCCGGATACCTCGACGAGTCTGCCGAGCATCGACCCGAGCCCGACGATGATCGCCACGGAGCCGAGGACCTTGCCCATCCCGGCGATCATCACCGGGACGACATTCTCGACGGGGATTCCCGCGACGAGGGCGGTGCCCATGGCGACGAGGAGCAAGGACACGTAGGCAGAAAACTCGAACTTGATGACCAGGACGAGCAGCACGAGGATCGCGACGAGCGCGATGGTGAGCAGTGCGACGGTGCCCATGTCAGCCCCTCGCCGTCGGCGCGACCACGGTGATGACCGAGGAGTCGTCGCTGGCACCCAGGCCGTGCGCCTCCCCCACGAGATAGAGCTGCTGGGCCGCGGCAGCGATCGGGGTGGCCAGGTGGGCGGCCTGCGCGGCGCTCGCCACGATCCCCATGTCCTTCACGAAGATGTCGAGGCGGCTCTTCACCTCCGCCCCGCCCTCGTCGTAGGCCTGCAGCATCCGCGGGCCGCGGTCCCCCAGCATGAAGGACTGGGCGGCGCCCGCGCCGAGAGTCTGGAGGGCCTTCGCGGGGTCGAGCCCGAGCGCCGCGGCCAACGCCAGCGCCTCCGCGCCCGCGGCGATGTGCACCCCGCAGAGGAGCTGGTTGACGGTCTTCATCGCCTGCCCGTCGCCGGGGCGCGTGCCCACGCGGACCAAGGTGCCGGACATGGCTTCGAGCACGGGTCCGGCGGCGGCGTACGCCTCGTCGGTGGCCCCGACGGTCACCAGCAGGTCACCGATCCCGGCGCGGGCCGGGCCGCCGGAGATCGGGGCGTCCACCAGGTGCAGGGCGGCCGCAGCCAGCCGGTCGGCCACCTCGCGGACCGCGTCGATGCCCACGGTCGAGGTGAGGAGGACGACTCCTCCCGGCGCCAGGGAGTCGGCGACGCCGTCAGGCCCATACAGCGCGTCGACCAGCTGCTCCTGGTTGCGCACCGCGAGGAGGACCAGGGACGCGCCGTCGGCGGCCCCGCGGGCGCTGCCGGCGGGGTCGATCCCGGCGGCGGAGGCCAGGTCGAGGCGGTCTCGGGCGATGTCATACCCGCGGACGGTGGCGCCGTGGCGGACCAGGTTGGTGGCCATGGGCAGGCCCATCGCCCCGAGTCCGAGGACGGCGACGGTGCGTCCGCCCAGGTCGGTCGAGGTGTCGGTGTGGGACATGGTGACTTCTCCTTGGAGTCCGGGAGGGAACAGGGGTTAGCGAGAGAGGGTGTCGACGACGGCGGTGAGCGAATCGTCGCCGCCGACGTTGCCGGGGAAGACGATGTATGGGATCCCGGCGGCCGGCCCGTCGGAGGGCGCCCACAGCGAGATGATCCCGGGGAGCATCGAGCCGACCGCTTCCGCGTGGCGGATCTGCAGGCCGTGCGTGGCGACGTCGGAGGACGTGATGCCGCCCTTCGCGACCACGAAGCGCGGGGGCCGGGCCGCGAGGATCCCCGCCACCACGGCGATCACGGCCGCGGAGACCCGCCGCGCGATCGCGAGCGAGGCGTCCGCGTCGGCGCCGCGGACGAGGGTGCGACTGGTCCGCACGACGACGGTGCCTCGCTCGAGGGCGTCGACCGCGTCGGCGACGACCGCCGCGAGATGCCGCTCGCGTGCGGCCTCGTCGAGCACGCTCGCCACGTCGATCTCGATCTCGTGGGGGCTGCGGTGGGCGCGCAGGTGGTCCAGTTGCCGGGTGGTCTGGGCGACATGGGAACCGACCACGACGAGCCCACCCAGGGCGTCATCGCCGTCAGAGGCAACGGCGTCGCCGGCCGTCGAGGGCCGACCTTGCGCGGCGCGCACCGCCGCGATCTCCTCGGCGGTCAGCGGCGGGCGGGTGTCCTGGCCGATGCGCGCTCGGGTGAACGGCGGTCCGACCCGATACACGAACCGTCGGCCCTCCCCCTCGGCGGCCTCGAGACCCAGCGCGAGCAAACGCAGGTCGTTCTCATCCACGCAGTCCACGACGACCACGCCGGGGCCGCTGTCCCCGCGACACGCGCCGCGCAGCACCTCCGCTGCCCCGTGGGGACCGGAACGCAACACGTCCAGCGTGAGCACCGTGACCTGATCGGCCCCGATCCGCCCGCCGGTCTTCTCGGCGACCCATTCGCGCAGGTCGGAGGAGCCATAACCGAACGTCGCGTCCTTGGCGAACTCCGTCTCGGCCGCGGGGGTGAAGCCGGTCTCGGCCGACCCTGCGTAGTGGATCCCGTCGACCGTGAGCCGGCCGGCGTCGGGGAACGCGGGAACCACCACGTATGCGTCCACGGACTCGCCGCGCCGCTCCCGCAGCACCTCGGAGATGACGTCCGGCTCGAGCGGGAAGTGTCCCCGCAGCGTGGAGTCGGAACGCGATACGAACCCGACGGGCACGCTGGTGAGCTCCGAGGCCGCGAGCGCCGCCTCGACGACCTCCCGGTTGACGCGGGCGGCGTCCGCAGGGTCCAGCGAGCGGGAGTTCGTCATGACGTAGACCGCGGGCTTGCCCTGGTTCAGCCCCCAGGTCAGGTCCTCAACGGCCCAGCCGGTGATCACCGGCAATCCGGCCACGGACTGGGTGCCGGTCGGGTCATCGTCCAGGACGACGAGGACCCGCCCCCCGGCACGGACCTGCTCAGCGATGGGCTCCGTGGGGACGTCGATCGAGGGCGGATAACCCTCGACCAGCTCGTGCAGTTGCCTCATGTACGGCCTCCTTGACGTACGGGATCCGTGGGATCGGGATCTGTGGGTTCAGGTGGGTGGATCGGGCCGCCGGATCTGGTCGTCCGTCGTGGGGGCCTGGTCCGGCGGGCCAGGGCTCCTCCGAGGAATCTGACGGCCAGAACACGTGCTCCCCCACGGGTGGGTTCTCGCCCGTGGCGGCCCTCTACTCGCGCGCCATGTGCCCGCGCATCTCCCGCTCGTCCGCCGTGGGCTCTCCCTAGCCCGTCGCAGGCGAGCCGTGGGTGCGTACCCACTCCTCGGTCAGGTCGTCCATCCTGGCCCCCTGAACGAGGGCCACCCACCACAGGCCGCCGAAGATGACGCCGATCACGAACATCACCGGGACGACGAACCCGCACAGCAGGGTCGCGACCTGCACCCCCCACCCCAGCGTCACGCCCCAGGGGCGGCGCAGCAGCCCGGCCACCAGTAGGCAGGCCAGCGCCAGGCAGAGCCCCACGATCAGGTACGTCGACGCGCGGGAGGATCCCGAGGCGTCGGCCAGGGCCCGGGCCCCGACCGCGCCGAAGAGCACCACCGGCGCCTGTCCGCCCAGGACGACGGCTGCCAGGCGGCGGGTCATCTTGCGGGCCGGGCGCCGCGTCGCGGGCACCCTCATGAGGGCGAGCCCGCGCCCAGGAGGGTTCGTGCCTCGGCGGCCGTCGTGATCGAGCCGGTCACCAGGACCGCTCCGCCCGTCCCGCCGCCGCTCGCCACCGCGTCCGACAGCCCCGCGGCGGCGTCGAGCGCGTCCGGCAGGTCCGCCACCACGCTCACCCGGTGCTCGCCGAACACCTCCGCCGCCAGCTCACCGAGGCGCTCCGGTGCCAGCGCCCGCGGCGACGTCGATCGCGAGACGACGACTTCGGCGAGGACCGGCTCCAGCGCCGCGAGAATCCCCTCGGCGTCCTTGTCGCCGAGCACCCCGATCACCCCGATCATCGGCACGCCGATGAACTCCTCCTCGATCGCCGCCGCCAGCGCCCGGGCGCCGTGCGGGTTGTGCGCCGCGTCGACCACGACCAGCGGCGAGCGCCGCACCACCTCGAGCCGGCCCGGCGAGGTGAAGGCCGCGAACGCCTGCTCCACCACGTCGCGCTCCAGCGGACGCTCCCCGCCGCCGACGAACGCCTCGGCGGCCGCGAGCGCGAGCAGCGCGTTGTGCGCCTGATGGGCTCCGTGCAGGGGCAGGAACAGGTCCCGGTAGTCCCCCGCCATCCCCCGCAGGGTCACCAGCTGGCCACCCACCGCCTGGGAGCGCTGCAGGACAGCGATGTCGACGTCCTCCACGACGGACACGGCGCCCACCTGCGCGCACCGCTCGCGCAACACTTCGGCCGCCTCGATGTCCTGGGCCGCGCTGACCATGATCGCGTCGGGCTTGATGATCCCCGCCTTCTCGTCGGCGATCTCCTCCAGCGTGTCCCCGAGGAACTTCTGGTGGTCCAGCCCGATCGGCGTCACGACGGCGACCGCGCCGTCGGCGGCGTTGGTCGCGTCCCAGGAGCCGCCCATCCCGACCTCGACCACCGCGGCGTCGACGGGAGCGTCGGCGAAGGCCGCGTACGCCAGGGCGACGACGGTCTCGAAGTACGTGAGCCGGGGCCCGCCGCCGGCGAGCGAGCGGGCATCCACCATCTCCAGGTAGGGCAGCACGTCGTCGTACGTCGCGAGGAACGCCTCCCGGCTGATCGGCTCCCCCGACAGCGCGATCCGCTCCCGGATGTCGTGCAGGTGGGGCGAGGTGAACCGGCCGGTCGAGAGGCCGAGCTCGCGCAGCAGGACCTCGATCATCCGGGTGGTCGAGGTCTTCCCGTTGGTCCCCGTGACGTGCACCATCGGGAACGAGCGCTGGGGGTCGCCGAGCAGCTCCAGCACGGCGACGATCCGGTCCAGCGACGGCGCGACGTCGCTCTCGGGGGCGCGCCGCAGGATCTCCTCGGTGACCTCGCGCATCCTGCGGCGGGTCGCGAGCTTCTCCTCGGCCCGGCGGGAGGACTCCGCCGCTGCGGACCGCTCCGCGCGGGACGGGCTCACGCGGGGGCCCCCATCCACACCAGTTCGGGCAGGCCCACCTGTTCCTCCCGGCCCACCTCGACGAGGCCGTAGCGGCGGCAGAACGCCGACGCCGAGTCGTTGCCCTCCGTGTAGCAGACCTTGACCGGCACGTGCAGTTCCGCCGCCCTCGCCTGCACGGCCGTCAGCAACCGGCCGCCGACGCCCCGCCCCTGGAGCCCGGGGGTCACGTACAGCTTCCACACGACGAGGGACTTGCCGTACGAGCCGAACGAGCACAGACCCACCAGCTCACCGCCGGCGTGCGCCACGAACGTGCGCCCCGCGCGGATCGAGGGGATCATCGCGTCCTTGGTCCAGGACTTCGCCATCAGCAACTCGATGAGCTCCGGTTCCAGGATCCCGTGGTAGGTCGCCGGGACGGCGGTGCGCCCGAGTTCCAGGATCGCGTCGAGATCCTCCCCGCCCGCCGGTCGCACCTCGACCTCGACCGGCTCTCGACCGCCCTCAGGTGCAGTGCGCCTCGCGCGGCGACTCAGGCTCCGCCCCAGCTGGAGGCGGTCGCGGTCGCGGGGGTCCGTCATAGGCGCTTCACCACGATCCTGATCGCGCGCTGGTCCCCCACCTCGACGGAGGTCCCCACGCCCTCCGGCAGCGCGTCCAACGGCCCGAAGCCGATCTGGCGCGCCAGCGTCTCATCCTGGATGAACCGCTGGTGGTCCAGCACGACGCGCTGCGTGTCGGCGTCGCCGCACACGGTCAGCGAGATCGCGTCGCCGTAGGCCAGGTCCTGGGCTCGCCGCTCCGCGTTGACCGCCCGGGCGATGTCGGCCGCCAGCCCCTCCCGGGCCAGTTCCTCCGTCAGCACCGTGTCGAGCACGACGAACCCCCCGCCCGGCAGCATCCCGACGCTGCCCGCCGAGGCGTGCGCGTCGTCCACGACCGTCTCCAGGGCGAACTCGCCGTCGGCCAGCTCGATGCCCGCGCAGGTGACCAATCCGTCCGCGCCGACCGACCAGTCGCCGGTCTTGCTGCCCTTGATCACGGACTGGACCTGCTTGCCGAGCCGCGGCCCGGCGGCGCGGGCGTTGACGCTCAGGCGCTGGCTCACCCCGAAGTCGGATTCGCTCGCCGCGGAGAGGTCCACCCACGCGACCTCCTTGACGTTCGCCTCCGCGGCGATGAGGTCGGCGAACGGCTCGAGGCTGCCCGGATCCGCCGTGACGACCGTCAGGCGGGCCAGCGGCAACCGGGTGCGCAGCCCCTCGGCCTTTCGCAGGCTCGAGGCGACCGAGCAGACGTCGCGCGCCCGCTCCATCCGGGTCACCAGGTCGTGGTCCGCGGGCAGGTCCTCCGCGACCGGCCAGTCGGTGAGGTGCACCGACCTCCCGCCGGTCAGGCCGCGCCAGATCTCCTCGGTGGTCATGGGCAGCAGCGGCGCCGCCACCCGGCAGAGGACCTCCAGCGTCGTGTAGAGGGTGTCCATCGCGGCCCGGGCCGCGTCGGCGGACTCTCCCCGCGTGTCCCAGAAGCGGTCCCGGCTGCGGCGCACATACCAGTTCGTCAGCACGTCCAGGAAGACGCGTATGGACTCGCAGGCGCCCGCGATGTCGAAGACGTCGAGCTGTCCCTGGACCTGCTCCACCAGTTCCCGGAGCCGGGCCATGAGGTAGCGGTCGAGCACGTGCGTCGAGGCCGTCGACCAGCGGGCGTCGTACCCGGTCTGCCCCGACCCGTCGGAGCGCTCCTGAAAGGCGTTGGCGTAGGTCGAGAAGAAGTACCAGGTGCTCCACAGCGGAAGCAGCGCCTGGCGGACGCCCTCCCGGATGCCCTGCTCGGTGACGATGAGGTTGCCGCCGCGCAGGATCGGGCTGGACATGAGGAACCAGCGCATCGCGTCGGCGCCGTCGCGGTCGAACACCTCGGACACGTCGGGGTAGTTGCGCAGCGACTTGCTCATCTTCGCCCCGTCGTTGCCCAGCACGATGCCGTGGCTGAGGCAGGACGTGAACGCCGGGCGGTCGAAGAGGGCGGTCGCGAGGATGTGCATGGTGTAGAACCAGCCGCGGGTCTGCCCGATGTATTCGACGATGAAGTCGCCCGGGAAGTGGTGCTCGAACCAGTCGGCGTTCTCGAACGGGTAGTGCACCTGCGCGAACGGCATCGAGCCGGAGTCGAACCAGCAGTCCAGCACCTCGGGCACGCGGCGCATCGTCGACGCCCCGGTCGGGTCGTCCGGGTTGGGCCGGGTGAGCTCGTCGACGTACGGGCGGTGCAGGTCCACCTCCCCCTCGGGGTTGCGCGGCAGCCGCCCGAAGTCGGCCTCCAACTGCTCGAACGAGCCGTAGACGTCGACGCGCGGGTGGTTCGGGTCGTCGCTGACCCAGACGGGGATCGGGCTGCCCCAGAACCGGTTGCGGGAGATCGACCAGTCCCGGGCGCCGGACAGCCACTTGCCGAACTGGCCGTGCTTGACGTGCTCCGGCACCCACGTGATGCCCTCGTTGACCTCCACCATCCGGTCGCGGAACTTCGTGACCTCCACGAACCAGCTGCTGACCGCCTTGTAGATCAGCGGCTGCTTGCACCGCCAGCAGTGCGGGTAGGAGTGCACGTAGCTCTCCTCGCGCACCAACAGGCCGCGCTCGCGCAGGTGGGTGATGATCGGGCGGTTGGCCTCGAACACCTGCATGCCCTCGAAGTCGGGCACGACGGAAGTGAAGGCGGCCCGGTCGTCGACCGAGAGGATCGTCGGGATGCCGACCGCCTGGCAGGCCAGCTGGTCGACCTCGCCGTAGGCGGGCGCCATGTGGACCACGCCGGTGCCGTCGTCGGTCGTGACGTCGTCGGAGGCGATCACCTGGAAGGCCTGCTGCGTCCCCCACCTCTCGGTGTCCGCGAAGTAGCCGAACATGGGCTCATACCGCAGCCCGATCAGCTCGCGCCCGCTCATCGTCTCCTCGACCAGGCTGCGCACGGTCTTCGGGTCGTTGCCCTTGCCGACGAACTCCTTGGCGTAGTGCGCCAGCCGGGCCGCGGCGACGATGTAGCGGTGCCCGTCCGCGGCGCGCACTGCGACGTACTCGATGTC
>CAKUSI010000068.1 GCA_934678955.1 uncultured Austwickia sp.
ACCCTCTCCCGCCCATGGGCAGGAAACGTACGCCCCCACCAGGGCAAACCCCGCCAGATTCCGCCCATGGACGGGAAACGTACGCCCCCACCAGGGCAAACCCCGCCAGATTCCGCCCATGGGCGGGAAACGTACGAACTGGCGCGGGAGATCGTGACCCCCTCCTGCCCATGGGCGGCAGATGTCCGCAAGGCCCTGAGCTGATCGCGACCCTCTCCCGCCCATGGGCAGGAAACGTACGCCCCCACCAGGGCAAACCCCGCCAGATTCCGCCCATGGACGGGAAGCGTCCCGCATCCCGAGTCGCCGGGTCGAGGGGGACTCGCTTCTTCGATGCTGGCTCACCGCCCTCGGCCGGGAACGCGCTATAGAAGCGCCAACACCGACCAATCTCAGCCCCCAGCGAAGAAGCGAGTCCACATCGAAGAAGGGAGTCCCCACGCCGTCAGGCGGACCAGGCGCCAGCACCCCGGCACGCGGGCCCCGGTCATCTGGCACACGGGATGCGGGCACCCTTGCCTCGGACACGCGTGGACCCGGCGTGCGGGGATGCGGGCCCGTCACCGTGGCCCCGATCGCCCCGGCACGCGGGGAGGCGGGTCATACGGACTTCATGTATGTCTCCGCCTCGTCCCTCCCTGCGAAAAGGTTCGGGATCACGTCGCCGCGCTCCATGGCCTCGCCAAGCTCCGCGCGAAGGAAAGCATTCGAGGTGTAGCGGATCACCTGCGTGTGGTACTTCTCCAGGATCCGCTGGACCATCGCCACGTAGTCGTCCATCAGCTCCGGGCTGATCGAGAACCGGTCGTAGTTCACGGTGCCCGGCACCTTGTGCCCGATCGGCCGCAACTTGGACTCCAGCGCGCGGCGCACCCGCTCGATGTCCTCGGGCGTGCGGACCTGCAGGTCCTCGAAGTTGACGAAGAACCGCTGCTGGTCGGGGTCGAAATGCATCCGATCCTCAAGCGGAGTGCCCAGCAAACGGCCGCGCAGGTTCATGAGCCCGTCGCCGAAGATCAGCGAGTCCATCCCCACCGGGTCGCCGTCGATGATCGGTCGGAAGGCCATCGCCGACAGGATGTCTCGTTCGATGTCGACGCCCGGCGCCACCTCAATCAGCTGAATGCCGCCCTCAACCAGAGCGAAGACGCACCGCTCGGTGACGTACAGGACCCGCTGCCCGTTGAGCAGGGCCTGGTGGCCGCTGAACGTGCGCTGCTCCACCTCCTCCACGAACTTGACCGTCCCGGGCTCACCGGTGACAAGGAGGCGGCCGTCCACGATCGACGGCTGATTCTTGCCCGCGGTCAACGTGCCGACGAAGACGACCGTACTGGCGTTCTGACTGATGTTGATGAAACCGCCCGCGCCCGCCAGCCGCGACCCAAAACGGGACACGTTGACGTTGCCCTCCCGGTCGGCCTGCGCCAGGCCCAGGACCGCGATGTCGAGGCCGCCGCCGTCGTAGAAATCGAACTGGTTGGGCTGGTCGATGATCGCCTGCGCGTTGGTGGCCGCGCCGAAGTTCAGCCCGCCGGCCGGAATGCCTCCGATCACGCCGGGCTCCGCGGTCAACGTGAGCAGGTCGATGATGCGCTCTTCGGCGGCGACGCTGGCCACGCCCTCCGGGACCCCGATCCCGAGGTTGACCACGTCGTTGGCGCGCAGCTCACGGGCGGCGCGTCGCGCGATGACCTTGCGTACACCCATCGCCATCGGCGGCACCGAGGAAGCCGGCACCTTGATCTCGGAGGCGAAGGCCGGCGAGTAGGGCTCGATGAATGACTGCTGGTGGTACTCCGGCTTCTCCGCCACCACGACGCAGTCCACGAGGACGCCAGGAACCTTGACCTGCCGCGCGTTCAGCGTGCCCCGCTCGGCCACGCGCTCCACCTGGGCGATCACGACGCCGCCGGAGTTGCGCGCGGCCATCGCGATGGCCTGGGCCTCGAGCGTGAGGGCCTCGCGTTCCATCGTGATGTTGCCGTCCGGGTCCGCCGTCGTCCCGCGGATGATGCCCACGTGGATGGGGAAGGACCGGTAGAACAAGTACTCCTTGCCCTCGATCTCCATCACCCGGACGAAGTTCATCTTGCTGCGGGCGTTGAGCTTGCCGCCGCCGTGTCGGGGATCCACGAACGTGCCGAGGCCCACGCGCGTGATCGTGCCGGGCTTGCCCGCCGCGATATCGCGGAACATGTGGGTGATCACGCCCTGCGGGAGGTTCCAGGCCTCGATCTGCCCGCTGACCGCCATCTTCTGCAGCCCCGGGACCAGGCCCCAATGTCCGCCGACCACACGCTTGATGAGGCCCTCATGCGCCAGGTGGTTGAGCCCACGCGACCCCCCGTCGCCCTGACCGGCCGCAAAGAAGAGGTTGAGGTTGGCGGGGTGGCCGGCCTCTCGCGAGTTCTCGTCGCCGGGGCCCTCCTCGTCGTGGTCGCCCGCGCGGCCGAGGAAGCGGTTCTCCAACGCGATCGCGATGTTCTCGGCAAAACCGATGCCGACGAACCCGCCGAAGGCGACCACGTCGTTGTCGTTGATCAACTGGACCGCCTCGTCCGCGGTCACGATCTTGCCGGTGTCTCCGTCCTTGGACCGGCTCATGGGGTGGCGCCGCCGCATATTTCCTCCGTCGCTGGTGGGCCCCGGTGGGCCGACGTGCACCATGGTGCCCGAAGCGCGGAGGCGATGAATGCGGCTACGGGAAGCCCGAGCCCCGAGGCTCTCGGGGAGCCAGGCCTGCAGGGGGCGCCCGCGACATCCGACGGGCCGGGGCTGTGGATGAAGAATCCAAGGACGGCGCCGTCCCGCGAGGATGGCCCGGTGGAGACGACTCTGGTCAGATGCCCGGACGGGAGGCAGCATGGTGAGCATGATCACGATCCCGCGCGACCGCCTCTGGACGCGCGATGACCTCGAGCACCTCCCGGACGACGGCAACCGCTACGAGATCATCGACGGGGCCCTCATCGTGAGTCCCGCCCCGGTCACACGACACCAGATCGTCGTGCTTGCGCTCTACCGCTCGCTCCACGCGGCCTGCCCGGCCCCACACCGCGTGCTCGTGGCCCCGCTGGACGTCGTGTTGGGAGATCGCGACGTGCTGATCCCGGACGTCCTGGTCGCTCGACGCGACCAGTTCGACCGCCGCGGCCTACCCGGACGCCCGGAGCTGGCGGTCGAAATCCTCTCGCCCAGCACAAGACGTACGGATCGGACGCTCAAACTGCAGCGGTACGAGCGCGCCGGCACCCCCGCCTACTGGCTCGCCGACCCCGACCAACTCACCCTGACCGCATACGAACTCCGCGATGGGCGATACGAGCAGGTTGCACACGTCACCGCCGACCAGACCTGGACCGCCCGCGTCCCCTACGAGGTCACCATCACCCCCGGAACCTGGCTCGACTGATGGGTGGCGGCTGAAGCGCCCTCGGCGAGGTACGTGCCAGAGCCAGGTGCGTGCCCAGACGCGTGGGCCGGCCGCCCTCGGCGACCGGCCTACGCGTCACACCTGATCTCACGCCAGCGGCACGCACACCTCGGTGAGGAGCGCCTCCGCCGGGACCTGGCGGGGGTCGTTGAGGTAGCGGTTGAAGACCTTGTGGTGCGCCGGCGCCTGCGTCCCGCGGTCGGCGACGGTCAAGCCCTGCTCGCGGACCATCTCCTCGATGCGGGCGTGCGCCTCGGGGATGAGCGTGTACGGCCCTTCGACGCGGGCCATCGCCACGTCCTGAGCGGGCAGGTCGAGGACCTCCAACGGTGCCGACGCGGTGCTGCCAGCAGCGACGGGGAGCCATACCGATACGTCGACGTCGGAGTCCTTGAAGTCGGGGTCGTGTTCGATGCAGCCGCCGGGTCCCTGCGGGATGAGCCGCTGGGCCGCGATCTCCGGGCCGAAGCGGGCCCACAGCTGGCCCTCGTCGGAGTACGTGGGCACGGTGCCCCGCAAGGTGACGACCGTGCGGGCGGGGAAGTGCTGACGGGTGACGGTGATGCTGGACATGGTGTGTCCTTCCTGGTCGAGAAGCTGGTCGAGGAGAGCCAGCCGGTCCCGGGCGGCGTGCAGCTCGTCGGCGAGGGCGTCGCGCTGCAGACGGAGCGCGGCGTCGTAGGCCGGGGTGCCGCGGGCGGCGAGGACGGCGGCGATGGCGGACACGGTGAACCCCACGTCGCGCAGCCGCCGGATCTGGACGGCCGTGGCGAGCTGGGCGCGCTCGTACCGGCGGTAGCCGGTGATCGGGTCGACCTGGGCCGGCGTCAGCACGCCGTGCTCGTCGTAGTGACGCAGCATCCGCACGCTGAGCCGGCTGCGCGAGGAGAAGTCGCCGATCGACAGGAGGTTCGCGGTGTCGGTCATGGCTCCAGCGTGGGCTCTCCCACGGTGTGAGGGTCAAGCAGTGGTGAGGGTCATCAGCCCTTGGCGTCGGACCAGCGGTTCACGAGGGAGATGTCGGCCACGAAGCGGACGGGTGCGCCGCCGGACCAGCGCCGCGCGGCGTCCGTCAGCGCGGCCTCCACCGCCGCGGCCACGTCCTGCGCCCGCCGCGCGGGGGCGTGCACCAGCACCTCGTCGTGCAGGCACAGCACGATCGTCGCGCCCAGACCCCGCGTCGTGGCGCGCACCGTCGCGGCCCATGCCTTGAACAGCTCGGCGGCCGCGCCCTGGATCACCGCGTTGCGGGCGAACCGGCCGCGCGCCGCGTCCAGCGCGGCGTTCGCGCCGATCGTCTCTCCGGTGACGAACCGTCCGGTCGGGATCAGCCTCCCGCCGTATGTGCGCACCGGTTCGCCTCGAGTGCCCGCCCGGTAGGCCCGGTCCAGGTATGCCATCGCCACCGGGTAGGCCGCCTCCAGCCCTTGCAACGCCTGGCCGGCGGGGCCGGAGCGCTGACCGTACATGGCGGCCAGTACGGCCACCTTCGCGACCGCGCGCTCGACGCCCAATCGCTGCGCCACGGGCGCATACAGGTCGTCCGCCGCGCTGGCCCGCGCGAACGCTCCGTCGCCCGAGACCACCGCGAGCACCCGCGGCTCGATCTGTCCCAGGTCGGCGCGGACGAAGACGTGGCCGGGGCGAGCCGCAACCCCGGGGCGGAGAAGGGCGGGAAGGTTGTGCAGGCCCGCCTCCGCCGTCATCCGGCCGCCGGCGCCGTCGCAGGCGGTCCACCGGCCGCGCAGCCGGTCGTCGGGTCCGACGTGCGCGTCGATCCAGCGCAATCCGTATGTCGTGGCGATCCGCTCTTCCGCCCGCCAGGCCAGCAGGGCGGGGACGACGGGATGCGCCTCCCGGTAGGCCTCGAGCACGTGCTTGCGCGTGGTGGGGACTTCGATCCCGACGGCCGCAAGCAGGTCGCGGACGGCGGCGGGGTTGCGCAGGTCGGTGTGCTCGCGCCCCGGCACGTGGCGCAACACGGCCGAGTCGCGCTCCTCCCGCGGCCCGGAGAACGGCTCCACCAGAGCGGTCAGGGTGGCCCGGTCGATCGGCAGCCCGTCGTGGCGCAGCTCCTCGCACAGGAGCGCGGCGGCCGATTCGGCGTGCACGGTGTCGAGGAGTCGCGGCCAGGTGGCGGCGGCCTGCTTGCGCTGCGCGGCCGCGCAGGCCAGGAGCGCATCGCCCCAGGCAAGGAGACGCTCGTCGGTGACGGCCCAGGTCAGCGCCGCGGCGTCCGCCCGCAAGTGGCCATCCGGGCGCACGGGGCTCTCCTCACCCGCTCCGTCCAGGCCACCCACGGCCGCCTCGAAGAGGTCCCCCGTGGGTGGTGCGGGGACGGAATCCGCGGGCAGGCCGTGGGCGGCCGCCCACGCGAGACCGGGGGAGGCGTCCCACCCGCCCTGCAACAACCGGTGGGCCTCCGCGATATCCCAGGCACGCGCGGGGCGCACGCCACGGTCCACGAGGAGCCGTCCGGCGCCGTCGGCGGACCACCAGACCCAGCGCGGGTGCCGGCGTTCCACGTCGGCGGCGAGGGACAGTGCGTCGGGGAGGTCCAGCACGCGGCGCAGTCCCGGTCCGACGAGCGCTCCCCGGGGCCTGGCCGGGGCGCCCCACGCCTGCGCGGAGGTCGGGCCGAGCACGAACGCGACCAGGTCGCCGGCACGCCCGGCGCTCCCGAGCGGGTCGGCGGGGGCGCGACCGCACATGAAGGGCAGCTTAGGCATGAGGAGGGCACCGACGACGGCTGCCGTGCTCCTGCGGGAGGATCGCCGGCACGGCGCCACCGTGCGCGATGGGACACATGTCTCACCGACAGCAAGCTCACCTGCCCCCGAGCGGGAGTACGATACCCGCATGAAAGCCCCCAGCCTTTTCAAGCGCAGGTTATCCAACTTCAGGGGGGGTTACGAAGGCCCTTACAATCCGTGGCTCGACCACTTTCACCGGTTGGGCGCGAATTATCTGAAGTTGGTCGCCCTGAGCGCTGCCATGCAGCGGGACACCGCGCGCGTGTACCGCGACGTCGGCAAGATGTATGGTCAGCCGCTTGCGGTGCTTCGCTTGCAGGAGGCATACGAAAAGCTCGCCGCCGCGAATGTGGCGCTTCTGGCACAGCTCGCCCGTGATTACGTGAAACCAAAATTTGAACTGCATTTCACCGCGATCGACGGACACAAGAGGGAAGTCTCCGAAAAGATCGTCGAATCGATGCCGTTCTGTCGGCTGATTCATTTCCAGCGGGACACTTCCCGCAAGGATCCGAAGATTCTGCTGGTGGCTCCCCAATCCGGGCACTACGCAACGCTGCTCCGGCCGACCGTCGAGCGCCTGCTGCCGGAGGCGGAGGTCTACATCACGGACTGGATCAACGCCCGCGACGTCCCTCCCGAGGCGGGCGAGTTCACGCTGGACACGTACGCGGACTACACGCGCAAGTTCGTGGAGATGCTGGGTCCGGAGGTCAACGTGCTGGCCATCTGCCAGTCCACGGTTCCCTCCGTCATGGCGGTGGCGCAGATCGCCGAGGAGAACCCCGACGCCCTCCCGACGACGTTGACGCTGATGGCGGGCCCCCTCGACACGGACGCCGCCCCGACCGAGGTGACCAAGCTGGCGGACCGGATGCACCTTCCGAGCTACCTGACGACCTTCGTCACGGAAGCTCCGAACGGCCGCAAGGTCTACCCCGGCTACGTGCAGCTCATGTCATTCATCGCGATGAACCCCAAGAACCACTTCTCCTCGCACCGCGACCTCTACAACCACTACGTCGCGGACGACACCCACCCGGACGTCGATCGGATCGAGCGGTTCTACCGGGAGTACTTCGCGGTCGCCGACCTGACGGCCGAGTTCTACGCGGACACGGTGCGGCGGGTATTCATGAAGAAGGAGCTGGCGAAGGGCACGATGAGGCTCAACGGCAAGCTCGTGAAGCCGGAGCTCATCAGCTGCCCGGTCATCGGCATCGAGGGCGCCATGGACGACATCTCGGCGCCGGGCCAGACCCGCGAGTTCCTCAAGAAGTTCACGGGTAGCAACGACGTCACGTTCTACGAGCAGGCGCACGCGGGGCACTACGGCGTCTTCGCCGGTGGCCACTGGCGCCGCGACATCGCCCCGCGCATCGTGGGCAAGATCCACGAGGCGGCGAAGATCAGGGGGTACGAGTACGACCCGCCGCAGAACCCGACGGTGAAGATCGACGCCTTCCGCCCGGAGCAGTGGCCCGCGCGCACGCTGAACGGGACGCCGACCGGCCTGCTCAGCCGACTCAAGAAGATGCTCGTCGGGGCCCGGTCCTGAGCGAGGTGTCGGATCCGGCGGGGCCATCCGTGGCCCCGCCGGATCTGTGTGTGCTGACGACGGGCGGGACTATCGACAAGGTCTACACACAGACCGGCGATCTGGAGGTCGGCGATCCCGCCGCGCCGGCGCTGCTGCGGGTGGGCGGAGTGGGCATGGAGCGGGTGTCGATCGTGCCCGTGCTGCGCAAGGACAGCCTCGACATGGACGACGCCGACCGGGCTCTCATCGCGGCGCGCCTCGATGAGCAGGCCTGCCGGCACGTGGTCATCACCCATGGCACGGACACCATGACCGACACCGCCGAGTTCCTCGCCGGGCAGCGGTCCCGCTGGCCGGCGTCGGTGATCGTGCTCACCGGGGCGATGCAGCCGGCGGCGATGACGACCTCTGATGCCGCCTTCAACGTCGGTGCGGCCATGAGCGCCGCCAGGCTGCTGGGCCCGGGGGTCTACGTCTGTATGGGCGGGACGACGTATGCGGCGGGCTCCGTCCGCAAGGACCGGGAGCGCGGTCGCTTCGTCCGCCAAGCGCTCCCGCACGAGTCGCTCCCCGAGGGGCTTTGACCGGACAGACGGATGCGCCGCAGGGCGGTCCGGCGGAGGGTCTGCCGGGCCGGCCTTGACAGTCCCCGCGACGTGGGGACAAGCCGCCGCGACGTGCCGGCGTGGGGACCAGGAGAAGTGCAGACGACGGCCGGGGCTTCCTCTTGGAAGCCCCGGCCGTCGCGGTGGGATCCGATGCCGGAACCGACGGGCGGCCGGGTCAGGCCGCATCAGGTCCCGGATCAGGCCGCATCAGGTCTGCGGTCAGGCGGGGTCGCGTGTCAGCTCGTCGCGCCGGTCGTCGCGGTCCCGAATCGCCGGACCCCCGTCCTCCCGGTCGGCGCTGACCGCAACCGGCTGCTCACCGTCGTGGCCCGCGAGGACGCGCTGAAGCTCCAGCTCCTCCGCAGCGCGGGTCTCGGCGCGGTAGGCGCGCCAGGAGTAGGCGATCGCGGCGGCCCACACGACCGCGATGGCCAGGAACACCGGGTTCTGGACCGAGGTGGGAGCCTCGATCCAGTCGCTACGCAGCAGGGTGCGCACGTTGGTGAGGACGATCAGCCCACCGACCGCCGCACCGAGGAGCCGCGGCGGGATGTGCCGCACCAGCCAGGCGGCGATCGGCGCGGCGATCAGCGCGCCGATCAGCAGCGCCAGAGCCATCGCGGGGACGATGGCGCCGCCCCCGAGGCCGATGAAGAAGCCGATGCTCGCCGCGATGGCGACCAGGAACTCGCTGGTGTCGATCGAGCCGATGACCTTGCGGGGCTCCATACGACCGCTGGCGAGCAGCGCCGGCGTGCCGACCGGGCCCCACCCGCCACCGCCGGTGGCGTCCACGAACCCGGCGAAGAGGCCGAGCGGAGCGAGGAAGCGCCGGCGCAGCGGCTGGCCGAGCCGACGCGTGGAGACGCCCCGCAGCGTGAAGCGGATGAGGATGTAGAGCCCGAGGGCGAGCAGGATCAGCGACATCACGGGCTGGGCGAGCTCGGTGGAGAGCCAGGAGAGGAACGTCGCGCCGACGAACGCGCCGATCGCTCCCGGGATACCGACGCGGGCGACCACACGCCAGTCGACGTTGCCGAAGCGCCAGTGCGACACCCCCGAGGCGAGGGTCGTGCCGATCTCGGCGAGGTGGACGGTGGCGGACGCCGCGGCCGGGTTGGTCCCGATCGCGAGCAGCAGCGTGGTGGAGGTCACGCCGTAGGCCATCCCCAGGCTGCCGTCGACGAGCTGCGCGCCGAGGCCGACCAGGGCCAGAAGAACGAGTGAGGGCATGGGAGTAAGGGCTTCCTACGCGAAGGTTCAGGGCAGGGCGGGGGCCGCACCGAGGGCAGCAGGCACGCAGAGCCCGCCAGGGGCTCCGAGCGCGAGGTGGTCGGGCGTCCCTAGCGGCAACAGAGCGCGCTGGCCACGCGCAGGAGGTCGATCGCGCGCCGACTCACCAGGACGGGCCGCTCTCCGCGCACGAGCGCGAGCTCGTCTCTCACCGGCGAGGGGATGAGACGACTCGCGAGCGCGGCGCGCACGCGAACCTCACTCATGCTGTAGCCCTTCGACCGGGAATCGGGACGGCTGAAGCATGACACGAAATTATGGATTGTCAAAGCAAGCTTCAGCAATCGAGATTCGTCTGAGTGGGTGCGACCGTCGTCGCGTGTCCGCGCACTCACCGTGCTGCCGTCAGAGCCCGGAGCACTGGCCTTCCTTGGCGCCCTTCACGTCGTTGCCGCCGCCGGCGGGCGAGGTTCGGTTGCCTTCGCACTGCAGGTTGCCGTCGATCCTGTTGCCGGCGAACCGCTGGGCTCCCCGGTTGTGCTCGGACTGGAGGTTGCCGTCGATCTGCACGCCCTCGACGGAGGCGCTGCGGCCGTCCTTGAGCTGGATGTCCCCGTCGACGCGCCCGCCGGAGACGATCACGGTCGTGTGGCCGTCGGCCTGCACGTTGCCGCCGATCATCGCCCCGCGCATGGTGGCGGCGCCCCCGACCTCGATCCGCACGTTGCCGGTGACCCTGGTTCCGGCGAGCACGCACGTCGCCCCCGACGGGACGGTCACGTCGCCGGTGACCGTGGCTGCGGCCATCGTGCCGGCGCACTCGCCCGCCCCGGCGGGGACGGCGCCCGGCTCGGACGCCGCGGGCGCGGCCGTCGGGGCCTGGGTGGCGTCGGGGACCTGGGTGGCGTCGGGAGCCTGGGGCGCGTCGTCGGCGCCCGCGTCCGACGTGGGAGACGCGGTCCGCTCCGTGGTCGTCGGTGATCCTTCCGGAGTTGTCGACGTCGCCGGGCTGGGCGCCGGCGCGTCGGCGACCGACCCGTCGCCACCGCACCCGGCGACGGCGACGACGAGCGCCGCGGCGGACAGAACCGGTACCAGCACGTGACGTCCCATGCGCTCGAGCCTAGCGAGCGTTGCGGCTCATACTCTCCGGCGCCGACGGGCGCCGCCCCGAGTCCGCGTACAGTATGGGCGCCGCCGCCCGCTCCCGCAGCCGTCGCGCCGGCGCTTCGACCCCAGAACTCGAAAGGCGTATGAGCACACCCCAGCCCACGGTCCCGCCCACCGACATGGATCGCCGGGCGCGCGCGGCCGTCGCCGCGTTGTTCTGCGTGAACGCCGCCCTCTTCGGCACCTTGGTGCCCCGGCTCCCCGAAGTGCGCGAGACCTTCGGCCTGTCGCTGGACGCCTACGGCGCCGTGGTCGCGTCGGTCGCGGTCGGATCGATCCTCGCCGGGCCCGCCATCCCGGCGGGACTTCGCCGCTGGGGCTCGGGGCCGCTCGCGTCTCGTGGGAGCGCGGCGCTTGCCACGCTCTACATCCTGTTGGGCGCCGTCGTGTGGCTGGCCGGGGCGCGCAGCGGGGACGGGGCGCCCTCCGTGGCCGCCCTCCTCGCGGTGACCATCGTCCTTCTCGGGACGACCGGGGCGGTCGACGGCGCCGTGGACGTCGCCATGAACAGCCACGGGTTCCGGGTGCAGCGTCGCTACGGGCGTTCGATCGTCACGTCGTTCCACGGGGTGTGGAGCGTGAGCGCCGTCGGTGGTGGGCTGGTGGGCTCGCTCGCCGTCGGCCTCGGCGTGCCGATCGCGGTCCACCTCGCGGTCACGGGGCTCCTCCTGGGCGGCCTGGCCCTGGTGAGCGGCCGGTTCCTGCTCGCCGGGGCGGACCCCGTGGACGCCGAACGACACGAGGCGGCCCGCTCGGCGGGGCGTCCCCCGGCCCGGCTGCTGGCAGTGCTCGCCGCCTGCGCCGCGGTGGCCGTCTGCGGCGGCATGGTGGAGGAGGCGGGCAGCACCTGGGGCGCCCTGCTCATGATCGAGGAGGGGGGCGCGACTCCCGGCGCGGCGGGACTCGCGTTCGTCGCCCTGTCGGCCGCGATGACCGTCGGCCGGTTCACGGGGGACCGGCTGCTCGACGCCTTCGGCGCCCGCCGCGTCGTGGGCCTCGGGGGGCTGCTGATCGCGGCCGGGATCGCCCTGGCCGTCGGGCTGCCCGCGCCGGCGACGATCGTGTCCGGTTATGCCCTGGCGGGTTTCGGCACGGCCACCCTGGTTCCCACGGCGATGCAGGCCGGCGACCGCCTCCCTGGGCTGCCCCCCGGTGTCGGCCTGACGGCGGTCAGCTGGACCCTCCGCTTCGCATTCCTCGTCTCGCCGGTGATCATCGGGGCCATCGGGCAGGCTGCCGGGCTGCGGGTTGCGCTCCTGCTGGTGGTCGCCGCGGGCGTGATCACCACGCTGCTCGCGCCTGCCCTCGCGCCTCGCGGGGCCCGCTCCGGCCACGGCTGATTCGCCGAATGTCCAGACTTGCGCGCTTTATACCCTCTGTCGGGGGCCGATGGGTGGCGGGGGAGGAAGACCATCTCCCTCGACGACGACCCGACGAAACGCGAGATGACGATGACGCTGACGAGTACGCCCGCCACGGACACCGAGACGAAGGGCGGACTGCTGGGTCGAGGAACGGTCGCCAAGATCACGGGAGCCGTGGGGCTCGTCGCCCTGACCACGCTGATCGTCGGCGGCGCAGGCGTCGCCGGCTCTCGTGCCATCGCCGACCTCAACACCCAGATGTACTCCCGGGACACGCAAGGTCTGGTCGCCGCGGACTCCCTCAAGTACGACTACGTCCTGATCCGGCAGCTGTCCGCCAGTGCGACCCTCCAGACCGATCCGGCCGCGAAGCAGGCGACGATCGACAGGCGCACCCCCGTGGTGGACCGCCTGAAGCGTGACGCGGCCTCATTCAAGGGACGAGACGACCTGTCCGACGCGGAACGGTCGACGGCCGAGGCGGTGGACGGTCACGTCAACGAGTACGTCGATCTCATGACGCAGACGGAAGCCCTCTTCAGCGCCGGCAAGCCCGCCGAGGCCAACGCGCTGCGCAACGGGCGGCTCGCCGAGGTGTCCGGCCTGGTCACCACGGGGCTCGACGAGATCACCCAGCTCAAGCAGGAGACGGCCGCCTCGGCCCACGACGAGGCGCAGTCCACCGCGACCACCATCGTGCTGCTGATCTGCCTCGTGGGCGTCCTCGGGGTGCTCCTGGGCGCGGTGGTGGCCCGCCGCATCGGTCGCGCGATGGTCAAGGACCTGGGGCAGATCCGCCGGGTCGCCTCTGCAGCGACCGTCGGCGACCTCAGCCAGCGCACCGGAGTGACGGCCGCGGACGAGACCGGTGAGGCCGCACGCGCGCTCGACGCGTCGCTGCAGCACATCGGCCAGCTCATCACCGAGGTCCGCGCGACGGCGGACAGCGTGGTCGACGGGGTGAGCGGTCTGCGCGAGTCCACGGCGTCCGTGGCCGACGGCTCCCGCAGGGCGTCGCAGGAGGCCACGCGCACCTCGGAGTCGGCGAACGGTGTGTCATCCAACGTGCAGACGGTGGCTTCCGGCACCGAGGAGATGAGCGCGAGCATCCGTGAGATCGCGGCGAACGCCCAGGATGCCGCCGGGGTGGCCGCCAGCGCGGTGCGGGTGGCCGACCAGACCAACGCGACCGTGGCCAAGCTGGGGGCGTCCTCCGCCGAGATCGGCGACGTCGTCAAGACGATCACGAGCATCGCCGAGCAGACCAACCTGCTGGCCCTGAACGCCACGATCGAGGCGGCCCGTGCCGGGGAGGCCGGCAAGGGCTTCGCGGTGGTGGCCAACGAGGTCAAGGACCTGGCCCAGGAGACCGCCAAGGCCACCGAGGACATCTCTCGGCGGGTGGAGCAGATCCAGGTGGACACCGAGGCGGCGGTGACCGCGATCAGCCAGATCTCGGGGATCATCGCCCGGATCAACGACACTCAGTCCACCATCGCCTCGGCGGTGGAGGAGCAGACCGCCACCACCAACGAGATGGGCCGCAGCGCGGCCGACGCGGCCAGCGGGAGCAGCACCATCGCCACCGGCGTCCAGACGATGGCCTCGGCGGCGGCGCAGTCCTCGGCCACGGTCGACGGCATGATGCAGTCC
>CAKUSI010000069.1 GCA_934678955.1 uncultured Austwickia sp.
ACGAGTACGACTACGTCTGCAAGTTGGACATGGACCTCGACATTCCACCAACCTATTTCGCGGAACTGATGGACAGGATGGAGGCCGATCCGCGGCTGGCGACTGCGAGCGGCGACCCCTACGTCGTCTCCGAACAAGGGACACGCCCCGAACTAGGCTCCGCGGAGATGAGCTGGGGAATGTCGAAATTCTACCGCGTAGAGGCCTACCAGCAGATCGGTGGTTTCGTCCACGAGCTCATGTGGGACGGCATCGACTGCCACACGGCGCGCATGCTTGGTTGGCGAGCTCGTTCTTTTGATGATGCGAGCTTACGCTTCCAGCATCTCCGACCGGAAGGATCGAGCGACCGCAGTGTGCTCCGGGGTCGGCGGCGCCATGGCTACGGCCAGTACTTCATGGGCACCCACCCACTCTTCATGCTGGCCAGCGCCCTTTATCGGGCGAAGGACCGACCGCGAGTCGTCGGCAGCATGAACATCGTGGCCGGGTATCTGAAGGCGGCGGCACGTCGGATCCCTCGGCATGGCAGCACAGAATTCCGACGCCAGCTGCGTAAGTTCCAGATCGACTCGATCATCTTCGGAAAAGCGACTGCTACCTCTCGCTGGGAGGCGGCCAGGGCCCAGGACCGGCAGGGCGGCATACCTGAACAGCGGGTTGCGTACCTTATCAGTCGATTCCCGACTCTTTCCCATTCATTCATCGCCGACGAAATCGATGGGCTGCTCTCCCGCGGATGGGAAGTCGCGGTGTTCTCCGCGCGGCCTGGAGAGCCTCACGTAGGGTCTTCATATCCAGTGACGCCACTCACCGCCGCGTCATTCCCAGACATCCTCCGTGCGATCGCGATGATGTTCCGGGACGCCCCGCGTGCGTTCCTGGTTACTCTTGGTCAAGCGGTTAGGCCGGTGAACGGATTTCGACTCCGCTGGATAGGAGCTGCCTACGTCATCGAGGCAGCGGTTCTGCTGGCGGCACTCGATCAAGCTGATGTCCGGCACATCCATGTCCACTTCGCGAATAATGCCGCCGAGATCGCACGGCTAGCGTGCCTTCTGGACCGCGGCAAAGGGGCTGACGCGCGGGGCATCACGTGGAGTCTGACGGTCCATGGGCTCTGGATGCATGGCATGTCCTCACCAGACCACCCTTTCCCTTCTAAGAACGAGGAGCGCTTCGGGCGCCTCTCGGACAAGCTTGTGCAAGCAAGTGCAGTCGCCACGATCGATGATTTCGCGGCGGCCGAGATCAGGGCACTGACCGGGGCAGCATGCGATCCGGTTACCATTCGCATGGGCGTGGACTGCCAGCTCTTCTCGCCATCCGATGAGCAGTCCGGGCGTGACTTCACCGTGCTGAGCGTCGGGAGGCTGGCACCTGAGAAGGACCTGGTCACTCTGCTGGACGCGTTCTCCATCGCGAACCCCGGGAGCTGGCGGCTACGGATCGTGGGCGACGGGCCGGCGGAGCACGACCTCCGGCAGATCGTCGCCTCACGCGGCCTCGACGGTTGCGTCGAGTTCCTGGGCCGAGTCGCGCGACATGACCTGCCGAGCCTGTATCGCCAGGCGGATGTCGTCGCCATGTCCAGCCTCAGCGAGGGGATCCCCACGGTCTTGATGGAGGCCATGGCGTGCGGCATCCCCGTGGTGGCGCCTCGCGTGGGCGGTATTCCAGAGCTGGTGGTCGAGGGCACGGGATTGCTGGTGGCCCCGAAGGACGCTGCCGCGCTCGCCGCAGCATTGGCTCAGATCGCGCAGGATCCGACGGAGGCCCATCGATGGGGCGCCGGGGGAAGACAGCGCGTGGTCGAGTCGTTCAACGGACGTCATCGGCCGGCGCTGTGGGACGACTTCCTCTGGAACTGCGTCGTGTCTGGTTCGCAGGTGACCGCGCGGCTCGTCCGCTCGAACGAAGAGTGAGTCCCGTCAAGCCGCCAGGTCGCGGCGTGGTGGAGATTCTGCGTGGCGCATCATGGCAGGCCGGCGCCCAGTTGATTCCGCTCATCGTCAACCTGATCGCTACGCCCTATATTATTCACGGCCTGGGCGCCGAGCGCTACAGCGTTTACTTACTGGTCTCATCGCTCATCGTCATCCTCGCGTCATTCGACGGGGGGATAGGACCCGCCACGCTGCGTTACTTCTCCCTATATGCAGGTCGAGAGGACCGCGAACAAACCACTCGTCTGCTCGTATCGGTCACTCTGACGATCGCGGCGCTCTGGGCTGTCTTATCGGCCGTCGCCGTCGCAATGGTGCCCCGTACCCTCGCTTTCTTCCGCCTGGATCCGGCGTTGGAGCAGGAAACCACGGTCTTACTGATCACCCTCATCATCATGACCGGACCAGTGTTGGTTCGGAACGTGTTCAACTGTGTTCTTTTCGCCCGTAATCGCTTCGAGATGACCTCGGTCGCCTACGTTCTCGGCAATCTGACGTTTACCGGCGGGGCCCTCGTCTCCATCCACCAGGGGGTCGGGCTCAGGGGGATCGCCGTTGCGCTGGTCGTGCAGCAGTTGGTGGTAACCTCCATCGCCGTGCCGACGGCATGTCGTTATCTCACACGTAGCGGAGTCCACCTGGTGACTCGCGCTCAGGCACGCGATTTCTTCGGCTACTCATCGAGAGTGCAGGTCTCAGGGCTCATCCAACTCATGACGGGCCAGAAGGATCAGATCGTCGCAGGCCGGGTTCTCTCCGCGCAGGATTCTGGCCCCTACGGTCAAGGCACCAATTTCGCGATGCAGCTTCGAACGCTGCCGTATAACGCGGTCGGTCCGATCCAGGCGTTCATCGGTCGCTCGGTCGGCTCCCAAGGGCCGGCGGCGGCTGTGACGACCGCCACCGATATACAGCGATTGTGGGTTCGAGCAGTAACGGGCTGGTGTTTCCTGGGAGCACCAGCCGTATTTTTCGGGGTGCAGGCCTGGCTGCCGGACAGCTACGCCTCCGCCGGTCCGGTCGCCTCGGCTTTGTTGATCGGGCACTTCTTCCCCCTGGCTGTCTGGGTCATGCTCGCGTGGGCGTTGTCTCTCGGACATGCCCGCCTCGAGATGCGGGCGGGACTGGCCGGGCTCGGAGTCAACGCCGTGTTCACCGTGCTCCTGGGGAGCGTGTTCGGAATGGCGGGGGTCGTCTGTTCCACGGTCCTGGCGCAGGCCAGTGCGGCCCTCGTCCTCAACTGGAGTTGCCGACGGGCGTGCTCGGTCTGTCCCCCATCGTTCATGGGCGAGATTCCCTGGCTGGCCGCACTCATCGGATTCGCGGCATGCCTGGGCGCGGAGTGGCTTGCGCATCCCTGGTTTCCACGCGGAGCCGCCGGGTTATTGACAGCCGCGGCGACGGCACTACCCGCCGTCGTCCTTTTTGCGGCACTGGCTTTTTCGCGTAACGATCGCAATCGCCTTCGCCGGCTCCTGCATCGCTGAGCAGTGAGATGCGGGACGTACTCTGCGAACTACGCGAGCATCCCCGTCTGACGGTGGGGAGCCAGCGCCTCTATCGAGAATCCCGGCGGTCTCCGTAAGCTGCTGAGAGGGCGCCGGAACTGGCCCGATCAGCGATCGCTCGGAGCGATTCCGGGGCGTCGACCGGCATCTTGCGGACGAAAGGCGCACCGCTCAGAAGATGAGATCGCACCTCATGCTCGTCGAGCCACACAGGACTGCTCTTGCCAGGCGGAAAGCGCTTGGCAGAGATGACACCTGGCGCGACGGTCAGGGTCTCATCGGCGAGAATCAACGAGGGGATGAGGGACTCGTCAGGTAGTTTAACCGTCTTGAAAAAGGAGATCAGCTGCTCGTCGTCAGCGCCCTCCAAGACTCTCAGCACGGCCATCCGGCGTAGGGCCATCCAACAGCTGCCCTTGACGACCGGTATCCCGGACGGGGCCGCTCCGCGGTGGCCGCGCCTCGGAACCCCGATCCACCACCTCCTCTCCTCCGGTCCGCCATCGAAGCGAGGCATGACGACCATGTGGGGACGGGTCCATCGGTCGAGGCGCCAGCCGAGGTGTCTTGCCAGGCGAGTAGCCGCTGGAGGGAGCCGAGGCGCCTCGATGATGCGCCACCGGTAGTAGTGGTCGTCGGGATGGTCCGGGATTCTCTCCAGCACTGCGTCGGACCCTGAGGTTTCGAATTCAGCCACCCAGGCCGGCAGGTCCCGAATGGGGTAGCACTGACCAGAAATCGTCACGAAGAGTTCGGCTGCAGTATGCGTGACCGCGAAAGACAGTCCCTCCAGGAGCATCTCGGCCTGGGTCCAACTGCCCCAGCGGCTCGGGATGCGGCTTTCGAGTGGGATGCCGTCGGCCTGGCGAATCGAGTCAGCGTCAAGGAATCCCGTGTCCTCGAACCGAACGATCACATCGCTGTCCGGAGACAGCTCTTTGATTCGACGAACGAGCTGTAGGACAGCTCCACCATCCATATGACAGAAGACCAGATAGCAGGTCCGCATGACGAACTCCTGTCGCCCCTTCCGGGGGCTACCCGGCGGGTAATCTACCGTCACTGCCGGAGGACAACCTAGCAAGGGTCCGGACAACGTATGATCGGACCCACGATGGGGGCTACCGCATCGGGGCCTGTGGTAGGAGGAGCCAAGGCCACCGTCGGGTCTTTTCGCGGGGCGTACGGCGCTTCCTGCGGGAGGTGCGCCGTGGAAGAGCCGGGCGGGCAGTGGAGGCAATGATGAGACGACACCGTCATCCGGTCCCGGTCGGCACCGCGCTCGGCCTCGTTGTCGTCTTGTCGGCCGCCGGTTGCGGGGGTGCCGACAGGCCGTCACCGGAGACCACGTCCGTTCCGGAAGCAGTCGGGCAGGTCGACGCGCTGGTGCCGGTGTACCCGGAGGCCGAGCACGGTGCGCCCCTGCCCACCTTGGCGGGGGGCATGTTCACCGCCGCAGTGCCACAACCACGCCCGGGCGAGGCTTCGTATCGGTCGGAGGCCTTCTGGAGCCAGGACGGCGCTCTCCCCTTGCGGCTGCAGGAGGGTGACGAACTGAACTGCACGCTGGACATCACGCCTCGTCTCGGAGACGCCGCGACGCGTCCGGGGCAATGGACCGTTCTCTGGCAGCTCCAGGGCCCGTTGACAGACGGGTCGTGGCCCGGTCCGCCCTTGTCTTTGCACGTGAGCAGCGGGAGCTGGCACTTCGGCGGTGGTGCGGGACGACAGGACGGACGTGAGGCCTACGCACCGAACCGTGTGCCGTACGTCGATGGACAGCGGGTCACCTGGCGCATCGCGGTCAAGGTGTCGTCCGATGCCACAACCGGACAGGTGGACGCCTGGCTCGGAGACGAGAGGGTCGTCGACGCGTGGCATCCGCCGTCTGGGACCCGCTACCCCACGCAGAGTTGGCTCGGCGTTCGTTCGGGCATCTACGCCGGAACCACGGCAGACGGACAGCTGGGGACGGATCCCCAGCTGGTCGTCGGTCCTCCGCTCGCCTGCTCTGTGAAGGACCACACTCTCCAGGAGATCCTGAATCCGCCCACCACGACATGACCACCGCGTACGCGCGGAGCCACCCGGCGTCGAGCGCTGATCAGGCGCGGCGCTACCGGCCGGGCATACCGACCGGCAGCTCGTCGCCACGATGCGTCTTTCTGATCGCGGCCAGGTACGCGGCGCCGAACTGCGTGTTGGTCACGACGTAGCGTGGCAAGAGTCGGCGGGGTTCCTGAATCAACCGATAGAACCATTCCAGACCGGCCTGTTGCATCCATCGGGGGGCACGGCGCAGGCGGCCCGAGATCACGTCGAAGCTGCCCCCGACCCCGATCGCGACAGAGCACCCAAGGTCATCCCAATGCTGCTGGATGAATTTCTCCTGGCGCGGCACACCCATACCGACGATGAGAATGTCGGCGCCTGCCTGCCGGATCTGCTCTGCGACGGAGGCCTCCTCCCACTCCTCGAAGTATCCGTGTCGCCAAGCGAGCCTGAGGCGTGGTTTGTCGTTGGCCAGCCGCGCGGCGGTTTTCTCGATCACGGTGGCGCTACCGCCCAGCAGGAAGACTGACAACCCCCGCTGTTCGGCCTCTGCGCACAGTTTCTCGATGATGTCGATACCGGTAACTCGGGCGGGGAGAGGTGCACCGAGCCAGCGCGATCCCCAGACGATCGGCTGACCGTCCGGAAGGACGAGACTGCTTTGCTCCACGTAGCTTCTCAGCGCGGGGTCTTCGCGCAGCTGCATGAGAATAGCGACGTTGACGGTCGAGATCCACCCGCGATCTCCCACGGAGATCATGCGCATGATGGCGTCGACGGCATCGTCGGTCGTGAGAGGACTGAAGTTGATACCCAGGAATGATTCCGCTAGTCCCGGGTCTGCTGCTGGCGAGTCGGGTGCTGGCAGGTTGACGAGCTGTGACACAGAGGCTCCTGAAGATGTGTACCTGACGAACCGCGCCCTGTCTTTCGCGTCACAAGGTCCAGAGTCCAGCGGCCCGGCCAATTCCCCCGATAGGGTCATCCTACCGGACGGACGTTCAGGACGTACGCCCGTATGTGGCATGGGCGCATTCAGTGTTCATTCCCCGGAGCGGCGTCCGCGGGGGTGTGACGGCTTCGGGCTGCAGCGGGGGTAAGGAGGTAGGGGTGCGGTACGGGACTGGTCGCTGGTGGCGCTCCATCGTGGATTCGGCCCGCGCGCTGCGGACCGCGGGGGCGACTGCGCGCCAGAGACACGATGTGACGCCGTCCAGGTCCGGGGCCTCGAGCCGTCCCCTGCGCGTCCTCCTGCTCGGAGACTTCGGCGGAGGGAATCTCGGCAACGAGGCTTCCCTCGAGGCCGCCGTCGCGGAGCTCCGCCGCCGGCATGCCGACGTGCGGATCCGCGTGGCGTGCTCAGAACCAGAGCTGCTCGAGCGGCAACGGCGGTTGCCCGCAATCACCTGGAGGCCGAAAGGTCGTGGCCTGCATCGGATCCCATGGGAGTCCGCGCGCGCGATCGCGGATCTCGCGGGCGAACCGCTGCGCTGGTTCAGGGCGCTGGCGATCGTCCGGTCGGCCGACGCGGTCCTGGTGCCTGGCACAGGAATCCTGGACGATTTCGGGGTTCGCCCGTGGGAGCAACCTCTCACGTTACTGACCTGGTCATCGGCGGCGCGGACGGCGAGGCGGCCCTTCACCTTCTGTGCGGTGGGCGCCGGCCCCATCACGAATCCCTGGAGTCGACGGCTCCTGGTATCTGCGGCGCGGTTGGCGAGCCGGGTCTCCTACCGTGACGCCGGCTCCCGCGAGTTCATGCGACGTTGCGGCCGAGACACCGGTGCGGACCAGGTGTGCCCTGACCTGGCCTTCGCCACTCCCCACGAGGTGCCCCCGCAGCACGTCGATGGCGGCGGTATTCGGGCGGTCGGCCTGGGGGTGATGAGTTACGGGGGGTGGAGCGGCAGAATCGAGGGGCAGCAGTATCAGGAGTACCTCACACTGCTCGACGACATCATCGACGGAATCAGCGCTCGAGGTCGCAGGATCGTTTTCCTGATCGGGCAACCTAACGATCGCCTTGCGGTCGAGGCGCTCACCGAACGGGCGATCCGTCGCGGTATCCCGAGCGATATGCTGGCGGGCCCACCCATCGACACCTTCCCCGATCTGCTCGATGTGATCGGGACGACGGACTACGTCATCGCCACGCGCTATCACAATGTGGTGGGCGCTATGATCATGGCCCGTCCCGTCATTTCTGTCGGCTACGCACCCAAGAACGCCCAGCTCTTCGAGCAGATCGGGCTCACGCCGGTCGATCAGCACGTGGATAACGCCAGTGCACAGTGGGTTCTGAACGCCATGGACGAACACGAAGCGAAAGCAGACTTCGTTGCGGCATGCCGGTCCTCCACCGTTCGCGACGGCTGGCGGGATGGAATCCAACGAGAATTCGCGGACGTCCTGGCAACGATTACGAAGAGCGCGTAGTCAGACGTCTGGCCCAGCCTCGACCGGGTCAGGACATCTGCCTGAGAGGAATTCTTCGCGGCCGGCTATCCCTCCGCGAGCAGACCCTGGAGATACCGCCCGTACCCGGACTTGGCCAACGATTCGGCGCGCTCGGCGAGTTCCTCGTCGCTCAGGAAGCCCCGCCGCCAGGCGGCCTCCTCCGGGCAACCGACCTGCAGCCCCTGGCGGGCCTCCAACGACCGCACGAAGTTGCCCGCGTCGTTCAACGACTCGAACGTGCCCGTGTCCAGCCACGCCGTGCCGCGCGGGAGGACCTCCACGCGCAGGCGCTCCCGCTCCAGGTACCAGCGGTTCACGTCCGTGATCTCGTACTCCCCGCGCGCCGACGGCTTCAGCTCCCGGGCCACTCCGACTACGTCGTTGTCGTAGAAATAGAGGCCCGGCACGGCGTAGCGGGACTTCGGACGTTCCGGCTTCTCCTCGATCGAGACCGCCCGCCCGTCCGCGTCGAACTCCACCACGCCGTAGGCCCGGGGGTCGGCCACCTGGTAGGCGAACACCACGCCGCCATCCAGTCCCCGGATGCGCTCCAGCTGCTGGCCGAGCCCCGGCCCGTAGAAGATGTTGTCGCCGAGGACCAGCGCGACCTCGTCACCGCCGATGAAGTCCGCACCGATCACGAACGCCTGCGCCAGGCCGTCGGGCGAGGGCTGCTGGGCGTAGGAGATCGACACCCCGTACTGGGACCCGTCCCCGAGGAGCCGTCGGAAGCCCTCCGCCTCGTGCGGCGTGGTGATCACCAGGATGTCCCGGATCGCCGCCAGCAGCAGCGACGTCAGCGGGTAGTAGATCATCGGCTTGTCGTAGACGGGCACGAGCTGCTTGCTGATGCCGTGCGTGATCGGGTGCAGCCGCGTCCCCGAGCCGCCGGCCAGAATGATGCCCCGCATAGCCCCATCGTGCCGCACGTCGGATCGTCGACCGCGCCCGGCGTCCGCCCGAGTCGGCTCGCATCCTTTCCCCACCACCGGGATTCGCCCGAAGACCCCGACCTACCATGGGGTCATGCGGGCCCTCCTGGTCACCGGCGCTGCCGGCTTCATCGGCTCCAACTTCGTGCATCACGTGCTCGACCAGACCGACGCCCGGGTCACGGTGCTCGACAAGCTCACCTACGCGGGCGACCGGGCCACGCTCGACGGCCTCCCCGCCGGCCGCCTGACCTTCGTGCATGGCGACGTCTGCGACGCCGACACCGTCGACGCCCTGGTCGCCGCGCACGACGTCACCGTCCACTTCGCCGCCGAGTCCCACAACGACAACTCCCTGCGCGACCCGTCCCCGTTCGTCCAGACGAACCTGGTCGGCACGTTCACACTGCTCGAGGCCGTCCGCCGGCACGACGCCCGGTTCCACCACATCTCCACCGACGAGGTCTTCGGCGACCTGGAGCTGGACGACCCGGCGAGGTTCACCGAGCTCACCCCGTACAAGCCGTCGTCGCCCTACAGCGCGACCAAGGCGGGGGCGGATCTGCTCGTGCGCGCCTGGGTGCGCTCCTTCGGGGTACGGGCGACGATCAGCAACTGCTCCAACAACTACGGCCCCTACCAGCACATCGAGAAGTTCATCCCGCGGCAGATCACCAACGTCCTCGACGGCGCCCGCCCCAAACTGTACGGGCAGGGCCGCAACGTCCGCGACTGGATCCACGTCGAGGACCACAGCTCGGCCGTGCTGCGGATCATCGAGGCCGGCGAGATGGGGGAGACCTACCTGATCGGCGCCGACGGCGAGGTCGACAACCGCACCGTGGTCGAGACGATCCTGGAGCTCATGGGCGAACCCCGCGACGCGTACGACCTGGTCACCGACCGCGCGGGCCACGACCTGCGGTACGCCATCGACGCCACCCGGCTGCGCGAGGAGCTGGCTTGGGCGCCGCGCTACCCGGACTTCCGCGAGGGGCTGGCGCGCACGATCGAGTGGTACCGCGCTCACGAGGACTGGTGGCGCCCGGCCAAATCCGCCACCGAGGCGAAGTACGCCGCTGCCGGCCAGTGACCAACGCGGACGCCCCCCAGCCGCCGGCCAGTGACGACCGTGCGCCGACCCGTCAGCCGCCGGCCCGTATGAATCCCCAGCACGAGGAGCCCCCGCCCATGACCGAGCTGGCCGTCCGGACCACCGCCATCCCCGGCCTGCTGGTCGTCGACCTGCCCGTGCACGGCGACGCTCGCGGCTGGTTCAAGGAGAACTGGCAACGCGCCAAGATGACCGCCCTCGGGCTGCCGGACTTCGGCCCGGTCCAGCACAACCTCGCATACAACGCCGAGCGCGGCGTGGCCCGCGGCGTGCACGCCGAGCCGTGGGACAAGTACGTCTCGGTCGCCACCGGGCGCATCTTCGGCGCTTGGGTCGATCTGCGCGAGGGTCCCTCGTACGGCCAGGTCGTCACGCTCGAGGTCACCCCCGACCGGGCCGTGTACGTCCCCCGCGGCGTGGGCAACGCCTACCAGACCCTCGAACCGGGCACGGTCTATACCTACCTCGTCAACGAGCACTGGCAGGCGGAGGCGAAGGACCGGTATGCGTTCGTCTCGATCGCGGATCCGGCGCTGGGCATCGACTGGCCGATCCCACTGGAGGAGTGCGTCCTGTCGGAGGCCGACCAGGCCCACCCGCCGCTGGCCCACGCCACGCCGGCGAGAGAAGGCCGCGTCCTGATCCTCGGCGCCGGGGGCCAACTCGGTCGCGCCCTGGCGGACCGGCTTCCGGTCGCCCTGGGCACGCGTCTCGAGAACGTGGTGCCGCTCACCCGATCCGAGGCCGACCTCACCGACCCCTCGTGGCTGCACCGCGTGGACCTGTCCGACGTGGACGTGATCGTCAACGCGGCCGCGTACACGAAGGTCGACGCGGCCGAGACACCCGACGGCCGGCGGCAGGCCTGGGCCGCCAACGTCACCGGCGTCGGCCAGCTCGTCGAGGCCTGCCGCGAACGCCGCATCCCGCTCGTCCACGTCTCCAGCGACTACGTCTTCGACGGCAGCATCGAGGAGCACGACGAGGACGAGCCGTTCAGCCCGCTGGGCGTCTACGGGCAGACCAAGGCCGCCGGCGACATGCTCGTCGCGACGCTGGAGCGGCACTACATCGTGCGGACCAGTTGGGTGGTCGGCGACGGGCCCAACTTCGTGGCCACGATGACCCGCCTCGCCGACTCCGGGGCCTGTCCGTCGGTGGTCGACGACCAGTACGGGCGACTCACCTCCACCGGCGTCCTCGCCGACGCGATCGGGCACCTGATCGCCACCCGCGCACCGTGGGGCACGTACAACTGCACGAACGGCGGGCCCGTGCGCAGCTGGGCCGACATCGCCGCGGACGTCTTCGAGCGGCGCGGTCGCGATCGCGCCGATGTGAGGCGGGTCACCGCGGAGCAGTACGAAACCCAGCAAGTCGCCGCCGGGAAGCACCCCGCCCCGCGGCCCCGGCACAGCACCTTGACGCTGGCCAAGCTGACCGCTTCCGGATTCCAGATGCCTCCCTGGAACGCGCCCCACGCGCCTGGCTGAACAGCCACCTCGCCCGGGCGCTTGTCGTGCGACCCTTCTCACGTGCAACACAGGTTTCAGACAGGTGGCTCACGAGAGAAAACTCCCGCCCTTCGCCTGAGAATCGCAGGGAGAATGCGCCCGAATCTCATTGGGGTCCGCGCATGTACAGTTGTCCCGGACATGCGTCGCGGTGGCCTCGGGGGAGGTCGGGGGGACGGCGCAAGCGTCCATCGGGGAGTTCGACAGGAGGGGGCTAGTCATCATGCATCAGGCCGGTCAGAAGTCCAGCCACGAGGGTCAAGAGTCCAACCAAGACGGACCAGAGTCCAATGGGGAAGGATCGTCGGAGATGCTGCGCGTCGCGCTTGTCGGCACGCGAGGCGTTCCCGCCCGGTACGGAGGCTTCGAGACCGCGATGGAGGAAGTGGGCCGCCGCCTGGTGGCGCGTGGCCACGACGTCACCGTCTACTGCCGCAACGGGAACTCGGGCGAAGCTACCGATCCGGACGAGCACCTCGGGATGCGCCTGGTTCACCTTCCCGCCTTGCGGCACCGCTCGCTCGAGACCCTCAGTCACACGCTCCTGTCGGCCACGCACGTGGCCTTCTCGCCGCACCGCTACGACGCGGTGATCATGTGCAACGGCGCCAACTCGGTCGCCCTCCCACTGTTCCGCGCCGCGGGCACGCCGGTCGCTGTCAACGTGGACGGGTTGGAGTGGCGACGCTCCAAGTGGGGCCGCACCGCCCGCCGGTACTACCGGGCGGCCGAAGGGCTGTCGGTGCGCTGGGCCGACGCCCTCGTCGCCGATGCCCGGGGCATCGCGGACTACTACTGGTGGGAGTTCGGGGCAGGCACGCGCGAGATCCCTTACGGCGCCCCCGACCTGAGCGATACCCGCACCGACCGGCTCGCGGAGCTCGACCTGCGCCCCGACGGATACCACCTCGTCGTCGCCCGCTTCGAACCCGAGAACAACGTCACGTTCATGATCGAGGGCTACCTGCGCAGCCAGGCCCGCCTGCCGCTGGTCGTGGTGGGCTCGAACCCGTACCCCACCGAGTACGCCCGCGAGGTCGAGCACCTGGCTGCCCGCAGCAGCCACATCCGACTGCTCGGCGGAGTCTGGGATCAGGACTTGCTGGACCAGCTCTACAAGGGCGCCCTCACCTATCTGCACGGCCACTCGGTCGGCGGCACGAACCCGTCGCTGCTGCGAGCCATGGGGGCCGCCACGGCGACGGTCGCCTACGGCTGCACCTTCAACCGTGAGGTCGCGGGGGAGCACGGCATCTTCGCGGCCACGTCCGACGAGGTGGCGGTCGCGATCACCGAAGCGGAGGAGTTCCCGGTGGCGATGCGCTACCGGGGGGCCGGCCTTGCTGACCGAGCACGCGAACGCTATACCTGGGACGCGGTGACCGATGCCTACGAGCAACTGTGTTACGAGCTGGCGGCGGGCGAGAGTCAACGCACCCTGTTCACGGGGCGTCGTCGGCGCGTCGCTCCCGGTTCCGAGATGCCGCTGCACGCCGCCACCCCGACGGTCGTCACGACGCATGCGCGCCTGGGGGTGTCCGTTGCAGGCCTCGGGGCCGGCCGCCCGACGGGCCTGGAGCCCGGCGCCGGTCGGCACCGCCGAGAAGAGGCGGTCGGTGCGCACAGGGTCGACTCGTACTCGATGAACCCCGTAGAGAAGGCGGAGCATGAAGAGCCTGGTGGGCTACCTACGCTCGATCGGCTGGCTGATCGTCGCGTTCGTCCTGCTCGTCCCCCTGTCGGTCACCGCGCTCACGGCCACTCTCGCGCCGCGGATCGTGGCGCCTAACTACGAGGCCACCACCCAGGTCCCGCTGTCGCTGCTGTCGGGGTCCCACGCCTCCTACGAGGCCTCCACCTACGCCGCCGACTTCGACACCGCCCTGTCCCGCAAGGAGGCCGCCGAGGCGGCGGCCACGGCCTCCGGGCAAGGCTCCACCGACGTCTCCGGCTTCCTGACGGCCGCCCACGCCGGGGACACGACGTACTCGACCGCCAGCTTCGCCGCTCCGTCGGAAGCCGCGGCGGTCGCCGGCCTCAAGGCGGGTGTCAGTTCGGCCTTGCAGGAGATGACGACCCGCAAGCGCGAGCGCGCCGAGATGGAGCTCACCGCCGCCACGACGGCCCGCCGCCAGCTCCTCGTCGACCACGGATCCGAACCCGCGCCCCCCGACGGGGTCGAACAGGCCCCGTGGC
>CAKUSI010000070.1 GCA_934678955.1 uncultured Austwickia sp.
ACGCAGCCGAAAGGCAGGTCGAGAGGAGGATCGCACCTCTCGACCTGCCTTCCGCATTCCGGAAGCGAGCCGGGTCGAACGGCGAGTGCGCGTTGATGACGACGAGCTTGTTGGCGGGGACGTTGGCCAGGTCCTTCTTGAGCCAGTCGATCTGCTCCTGCGTGACGAACTCGGTGTAGCCGCCGTTGTCCCACTTGCCGCCCGGCTTGGTGCCGTTGTAGCGGATGTTGTCGAGGGCGACCAGGTGCGTGTTGCCGACCTGCCACGAGAAGTACGCCGGGCCGAAGTCGCCCCGGTGGGTGTCGAGGCTGTGCTCGTCGTCGGCGGCGTCGAAGTCCATGTCGTGGTTGCCGGGCAGCGCGCGGACCGGACCCTTGATCTGGCGGTAGATGTCCTTCGTCGGGGCGTTGAGGGCGAGGTCGTCGCCGACGTTGTCGCCGAGCAGCAGCACGCCGCAGCCGCCGAGGTCGGTGCGCTTGGCAAGGTCGCGCACGGCGCCCTGCTTGGCGTAGGCCACCTCCGCCAGGTTGTACGCCTGCGTGTCCGAGGCGATGGCGCAGTTCTGCGAGGTCTTCGCCGTCGCCTGGGACTTCACCATGGGGAAGTTGACCGCCTGGGGCAGGGCGCCGGTGGGCTTGATGCCCCCGAAACGGAGCGCGGGCGAACCGTTGGGGAAGTGGTTGTAGGAGAACTGGGCGATATTGTCCTCGTCGACCGGCACGGCGTAGCCGCTCGGCTGGGTGACGAAGACCGTCATCCGGTCGAACACCGGGAGCTGGTAGGCACCGTCGGCGTCGGTCGTGACGACGTCGCGGCCGTTCGACACGGTGACTCCGGGGATGCCCTTCTCGTTCTCGTCGCGGGTGGAGTTGCGGTTGCCGTCCACGAAGACCGTGCCGGTCAGGACCTCCGGGTCGGCGGCCCGGCCTCGGACGACCTGCACGTGGCCGGTGTAGTCGTCGCGGACCGTCTCGGCGGCGCGCGTGGGGTCCACGGGCGGGGCGGAGGCGGCGTACGAGGGGGCGGCGGGGGAAAGAGCCAGGCCGACCACGGGGAGGAAGGCCGCGGCGAGGCGACGATGTGCGATGCGCATGAGCTCTCCTGTGAGGGGCGGGGCGAAAGCCATTGGGGCCGAAGGATTCTGGCCCAGCGCCTAACCTGGCGAGCCCGAGTGACGCCCACGTGGACGCCACGCCAGCAGCCGATGTCGATCGCGCGCTCGGCACGTACAGGGGGAAAACTCTTGGGCAACACAGGGATCGACGGGTTTGGGGCACCCGCGACGGTTAGCGTTCCGCGACGCTCTGGCGGTGTTCCTGGGCGACGTCGCGCACGGTCGGGGCGCGATCCTTGGTCCGCAGGCGCACGTAGAGCCAGTGCCCCAGCGCCACGGCCAGCGCCCAGGCCAGCCCGGCCGCCGCCCCGGCCAGCACGTCCGTCAGCCAGTGGTGCCCGAGATAGACGCGGGACAGCGCCATGAGCGCGCAGAAACACACGAGGGCGGCCACGGTGAGCGCGCGACCGATCCGGCTCATCACGTACATCAACACCAGGTATGCCAGCACCGTGGCCACGACGACGGCGTTGAGGGTATGTCCGCTGGGGAAGCTGGCCGAGCTCTCCAGCGGGGGCACCGCCTCCTCGTAGGGCGGGCGCGCCCGCGCCGTGAGTTCCTTGCCTTGCGTGGTCAGGATCAACGACCCGGCGGTGGCCGCGATCATCAACACGATCGGCGTCCGAGTGCGCCACCACCACGCCAGGATCACGACCACGGTGGTGGCCAGGATCGGCATCCCGATCTTGCCGCCAAGTTGCGTGTACGCCGTCGCCGCCGTGTCCAGCCAGCCCTCCCGGTGCGCGACCATCCAGGACTGCACCGGCCGGTCGACCATGTCGGCCGCGCCGCCGGACTTGACGCCCTCGTAGATCTCGTCGAGGGAGTGCGTGGCCAGGATCATGACCGCGAACGCGGCCACGACGGGGATGAGCCCGAGGACGCGCGCCTGGCGCTTCGTGGCGCGCCCCGGACTGACCCGGCCCGGGGCGAGCTCGACCGCCCGGATCCTCGGATCGCGGGGCGGTGCGGGGTCGCGTCCGGACCTGTCGGCTGTCATGGACCGACTCTCCTGGAAGTGCGGTGGGTTGTGCAGCTTGATGTACGGCATGTCTTCGCCCGCGCAGCGTCCACGGCACCCGGGCAGGTTTGAGGCCACCGGTGCGGCGGGTATCTGCCACGTGGCCGAGGGCAGCCAGAAGCCGTTCGACACGACACGACACGACACGACAAGGCGCCGGCGACGGCATCGGTGACGACGTCGGTGACGACAACGTCAGCACGCTGATGAGGAGGCGAGATGGCCAAGAAGAACGCGGCGAAGGGCAAGCGTGTCCTCGCGGTGGTCACGAGCGCGGCGGAGTACGAGGCGGTCGGTTACCGGACCGGGCTGTGGCTGGGGGAGCTCACGCACTTCTATGACGCGGTGACGAAGGCCGGTCACGAGGTGGTGATCGCCTCGGTCGCCGGGGGCCGCGTGCCGTTGGATCCCGAGAGCCTGGGAACGCTCATGCTCAAGCTCGGGGGCACCGGCAAGCGGTACGAGGAGCGGGCCTTCATGGATCTGCTCGCGCAGACGCCGAGCCTGCGCGACATCGACGACGATCCGTTCGACGCGATCTACCTCACCGGCGGCCACGGCACGATGTTCGACTTCCCGGACAACCCCGATCTGGCTCGCGTGATCCAGCGCCTCGACGCGCAAGGGCGGGTCGTCTCCGCCGTCTGCCACGGGCCCGCCGGGTTCCTCGGCGTCCGGCGCGAGGACGGCTCGGCGTTCCTCAAGGGCCGGAAGGTGACCGGCTTCAGCTGGCCCGAGGAGAAGCTCGCCGGCCGCGCGGACGCCGTCCCCTTCCGGCTGGACAAGCGCCTCGAGCAGGAAGGCGCCTCCTATTCCAAGGCGCTCCGCCCGATGGCGTCGAAGGTCGTCGTCGACGGTCGCCTTGTGACCGGCCAAAACCCCAGCAGCGCCAGAGGCGTCGCCAAGGAGGTCCTGAGGCTCCTCAGGAAGGCCTGAATTGGACCTGAGGCGAGCCATCACCCGATGCTGCGAGCACCATCGTTCGGACGCGCTCGAGGGGCGCTCGTTCCCCGAGCTCCAACCCGAGGGCGCGGGCCAGGCCCTCGTCGCGGATGGGGTCCGACAGGTCGCCCTGCCGGAAGAGGAACTCGACGCTGAGGATCACGTAGCGCGCCGAGCCGTCCGGCAGGCGTGCGCGGGAGAAGCGCGACCCCTCGCCGTCGAAGCCACAGTCCACGGCCGCGAATCGGCGCGTACCGTCCGCCTCCCGATCGAAGGTGCGCACGGCGGCGACGGCGTCGCCCACCGCCTGACCGCAGGACCGGGCGTTGGCGGCCGTGACGCCGCTGACGGATCCCGGCAGGCCCGAGAGGCGCTCGATGCCGACCCAATCCCGCTGGACGGCCATGGCCACGACGTCGTCCCACGGCCAGCCCGCTCCCACCGCGACCTGCACCGCGCCGCAGAACGCGAGGGCATCCTCGCCGCAGTCGGCGTCGTTGACGGACAGGTCGCGCGCGGTCACCCGGACTATCCGGCCCCCGGCAGCGTGCGGCTCCTCCGGGTCGCCGGGACCGATGACCCGCACGGGCACGCCCGCGGCGTCGGCCTCCCGGACGGCCTGGATGAGCTCCGTCTCGGTGCGCGCGACGACCTCCATGGGCTTGTCCTCCGTCCTTGAGTGGCTCCCGTGGCTCATCCTTCGGTCGTTCAGTCCTCGGGCAGCGCGGCGAACGCCTTCTTGGCGCCGAGGTACCAGTCCAGCGACTTCTTGGGCCGCAACCAGCGACCCTTCATCTCCTTGGCGGCCTGCTCGTGGCTCGCGTCACCGGCGGCCACCGCCTCCTTCAGGTGCTGATCCTGTGCCTTGATCACGTCGTCGGCGCTCTCGCCGCGGTGTGGGTGGTCGCAGGGTCCGCCGAGCTGACGGCAGGTCATGGTCTTCATGGTCGCTCTCCTCGAGGGTGGTGTCGACGTGGGGATGGCGTGGACGTGATGCTGGAGGCGCGGCCCGCGTGGCGGCGTTCCGCCGCCGGGCCTCATGCGCGTCGCCCAGGACACCCGATGCGATGCGCAGCAGTCGCGGCCGCTCGGCCTCGAAGGCGGTGGTCCGGTCCATGGCGCCCCCCTCCCTGTGGCTGTTCGGGTCAGTGTCCTCTTTCGGCGAGGTCGGCTTGTGCTGAGACGCCGCGGAGCATGAAGCCCGCGAAGATTGCCGGCCAAGATGGCGGCGGCGATTCCGCCGGTCATGGAGCGCGTCAAGAACGCCCGCGCATGCCGCGAGTTGTAGCGTGCCGTCATCTCAGGCAGGTCGGGAGAGCTCGTGTTCCACAGCCCTACGGATCCAAGACGAGACCGACCGATCATCAGCTTCGGCGGCACGCTTGACCTCTTCGAGCAGGTCAGCCGGGAAGCGCACCGGCACGTGCGCGCTCAGCGCACGCCGACGGCGGCGCGGCCGGCCTTGCGGGTCCTGGTTCCGAGGATCTGCGTAGAACGCATGCTCCTCATCGGGGGTCATTTGGCGAGTGGTCTGGTCAGTGCTCATTACGGTCCCTCCGGTAGGTGGCGGCGAGGCCCGAAGATGCCTCGTAGCAGCCGATCGGCCGACACCTGGTGAGGTCGCCCGAACGGGATGCGGCCAGCGGGATCACGAGAACGCGTCCGTCGACCTCGGCGAGCATCAGCCAATGGGCAGGGGGCTTGGCAGGGTAGAACAGCGGTTCGCTGTTCCACGCGTCGACCACATCGCCCATCCCCAGATGTGGATGCTTGAACAGGTGGGCAGATCGTGCAGTCTGCACAGCATCTCGACAGTGTGACCGGTCGACACACGGACGTCACCCGGGGTCACCGGCGCGGCTTGCCCCAGCCCGTCATCATTTCCGCGGTCGCCGCGTCGTAGTGCGAGAAGAACGCGCTCTCGCCCTCGTCCAGGCCGCGCAAGGCGTCCATCTCGTGCTCGCTCAACGTGAAATCGAAGACGGCGAGGTTCTCCTCCATTCGTTCGCGCCGCACGGACTTGGGGATGACGACGACGTCGCTCTGGATCAGGAACCGCAGGATGACCTGGGCGACGGACTTGCCGTGGCCCGCGCCGATCTCGGCGATGACGGGGTTGGTGAAGATGTCCTTGCGGCCCTCCGCGAACGGGCCCCAGGACTCATGGGTTACGCCGTATTTGGCCATGACGTCGTGTGCGGCGCGCTGCTGGAAGAACGGGTGGGTCTCGACCTGGTTCACGGCGGGGACGACCTCGGCGAACCGCGCGATGTCGATCAGCCGGTCCGGGTAGAAGTTGCTGACGCCGATCGCTCGCACCTTGCCGTCGCGCAGCGCCGCCTCCATCGCCCGATAGGCGCCGTAATAGTCGCCGAACGGCTGGTGGACGAGGAGCAGGTCGATGTAGTCGGTCTGCAGCCTGGCCAGGGAGTCCTCGATCGAGGCAGCCGCGCGCTGCTCGTCTGCGTTGGAGATCCACACCTTCGTGGTGAGGAAGAGCTCCTCGCGCGGGACACCACACTTCGCCACGGCGGCGCCCACGCCGTCCTCGTTGCGATAGGCCTGCGCGGTGTCGATCGACCGATAGCCGACGGCGATCGCGTCCGCGACGCAGCGCTCGCACTCGGCCGGATCGACCTGGTAGACGCCATAACCCAGCATTGGCATGACGACCCCGTTGTTCAGCGTGACGTGCTCCATCGACTCGACCCCTTCGCCCGCGGACGGTTCGCTCTCACCTCGAGACGCTAGCGGGTGGGCCGTCTTTCCGACGTCTGGGGCGCCGTCGACCGGTCGCCCAGTCCGACAGCCCTACGCGTCCGCCTCGTCGATCGAGATCGCCCCGGTCGGGCAGAGCGCCGCGGCCGCCCGGATCGCGCCCCGCCTGTCCTGCGGCGGGTCCGCCGCGATGACGTACGACACCGCGTCCTCCTCGCGCTGGTCGAAGACGTCCGGCGCACTCAGGACGCACTGCCCCGCGCCGATGCACTTCGTCTCGTCGATGCGGATGCGCATACCGTCTCCTCCTCGGTTCGCTCCCCGTCCGTGCCGGGGACGACTCACAGGTGGGTCGCAACGTCAGCGGGCCGACCTCTCGTTAGCGTAATGAGCACCGACGACGCGCAGGAGGGGACCGCGATGCCGACCACCGACCCGACCTCGACCAGCCTGACCTCCACCCCCAGCCCGGCAGGGGCCATTGGCGCCGCCGACTGTCCGGCCCACGGCGACGTTCCGCTGGACTACCCCTTCGAACCGCCGAGCGCCCTCGACGCGCCGGCCGAGTGGGCGCAACTGCAGCGCGAGTGCCCGGTCGCGCGCGTCCGGGCCGCCAACGGCGTCGAGGGGATGCTGCTCACGCGGTACGAGGACGTCAAGACGATGCTCGCCGATCCCCGGTTCCAGCGGGGCCCGCTCGCCGGTGAGGCCGGGGGATTCGGCGACACCAGCGGTGGAGACCCGATGTTTGCCGCGCTCGGCTCGATCATGGAGGGCGAGGGCCACATGCGGTGGCGGCGCCTCCTGGGCCGGACGTTCACAGTCAAGCGGGTGGCCGCGATGAAGCCCGGGATCGAGCGCCTGGCCCACCAGTTGGTCGACGACATGACCGCCGACGGCGCCTCGGCGGACCTGCGCAGCGCGTACGCCTTCCCGCTGCCGGTCTTCGTCATCTGCGACCTGCTGGGCGTGCCCGCGGACGACCGGGACCGCTTCTCGGAGTGGTCGGATCGCCTCCTCAACCTGACGCGCTTCAGTCAGGAGGAGTCCTTGCAGGCGGGGATGGAGCTGTACATGTACATCCACGGTCTCGTCCAGGCCAAACGCCAGGAGCCGGGCGCGGACCTTCTGTCGGAGCTGACGACCATCAGCGACGAGGATCCCGACCGCCTGTCGGAGGCGGAGCTGGTCCTCACCGGGATCGGGCTGCTCGTCGCCGGGCACGAGACCACCGCGAACATGATCGGGAAGATGGTGGCGATGCTGCTCGCCGATCGCAGCCGCTGGGAGGCCCTGCTCGCCGACCGCTCGCTGGTCGGCTCCGCCGTCGAGGAGTGCCTGCGGTATGACGCGAACCTCGGTTTCGCGATGGCGCGCCACGTCGACGAGGAGATCGGGATTGCCGACGTGACCATCCCTGCCGGGACGACCGTGTGGTCGGTCATTTCGGCGGCCAACCGGGACGAGACCGTGTTCCCCGACGCCGCACGGTTCGACCCGAGGCGCTCGCCGAACCCGCACATCACCTTCGGGTCCGGCGCGCACTCCTGCCTCGGCCAGTCGCTGGCGCGCGCGGAGCTGCAGATCGCCCTGGAGGTGCTGCTGGACCGCCTGCCGACGCTGCGACTGGCGGTCGAAGCGGACGACCTGCAGCGCCGGGACGGCCTGATCGTCGGCGGGCTGGAGGAGGTCCCGGTCGCCTGGTAGGCCGCGGGGGTTCCCGTGGTCGACCTCGGTCAGAGGACCATCGCCGCGACCCAGCCGGCCGCCAGCAGGGGCAGGTTGAAGTGCAGGAACGTGGGGATCACCGTGTCCCGGATGTGGTCGTGCTGCCCGTCGGCGTTCAAACCGGAGGTCGGGCCGAGCGTGGAGTCGGAGGCGGGTGATCCCGCGTCGCCGAGTGCCCCCGCTGTGCCGATGATCGAGACGGTGGCCAGGGGGGAGAACCCGAGCGACAGGCACAGCGGGACGTAGATCGTCGTGATGATCGGCAGCGTGGAGAACGAGCTGCCGATGCCCATGGTGACCAGCAGGCCCACGAGCAGCATCACCATCGCCCCGATCGCCTTGTTGCCCGCGAACATCTCGGCGCTGCTGGTGACCAGCGAGTCCACCTGGCCGGTGTCCTTCATGACCTGCGCGAATCCCTGCGCGGCGATCATGATGAAGCCGATCATCGCCATCATCTTCATGCCGCGGTCGAACACGCCGTCGGCCTCGCCCCAGCGCACGACCCGGGCTGCCACGAACACGGCGAACCCGACGAGCGCGCCGAGCAGCAGCGAGTCGGCCCAGATCTGGATGGCCAGCGAGATCGCGATGGCCGCGAGGGCGACGACGATGCGGAACCGCGACACCGGCTCACCGGCCGCGTCGTCCGTTCCGACCTGTCCGGGCCCGACGTCCGCCCATGCCGCGGCGGTCGAGGACGCTCCGGCCGAGGACGCTCCGGCCGAGGACGCTCGGGTCGAGGACGCTCGGGCCGGCGCCGGGCCCGTGGCGGCCCCGGCGTGGGCGGGCTCTTCGCCGGCGATGGCGAGGTTCTCGTACGCCCGCGGCCTGCGGTAGGAGAAGAAGGCGATGATGAGCCCCGCCACCATGCCGAGCGCGGGGATGCCCATCGCGGACATGACGTTGATCCCCGACGTGTCCAGGCCGGCCTTGTCGATGTTGGCCAGCAGGATCTGGTTGAGGAAGACGTTGCCGAACCCGTAGGGCAGGTACATGTATGTCGTGACCAGCCCGAACGTCATGATGCAGGCCAGCAACCGGCGGTCCACCCCGAAGCGGTTGAAGGCGATCAGCAGCGGCGGGATCAGGATCGGGATGAAGGCGATGTGGATCGGGACCACGTTCTGACTCATGATGCTCACCGCGAGGAGGACCCCCAGCAGCACCCACTTGATCGGGCTGCGCGTAAGTGCCGAGGCGGGCTGCTCCGGCGAAACCTGTTGCGAACCGACGTGCGAGCGGGCGACGATCCAATTCGCGAAGGCCTGCGGCAGACCCGAGTGCGAGATGGCCACGGCGAAGGCGCCGAGCATCGCGTACGACAGCGCGATGCTGGCCCCGCCCGCGATCCCCGTCGTGAACGACTCCATGGTCTGGGTGAGTCCCATCCCTGCGGCGAGGCCTCCCACGAGCGCTCCGAGGATGAGGGCGATGACGACGTGCACACGGGCGAGAGCCAACCCGAGCATCACGACGACGGCGAGCACGACGGCGTTCATGGCGGTTCCTTCGGCAGGGGGCGACACACAACCTAACGGGCACGTGCCGTGACGGGCACGCGACGTCTGGGAGACCCACGTCTCCACGCGGGGGCCCTCGATGCGCTCGGCCAGGCGTGGGAGAATGGGCCCGCCGAGCCCCGGCGCGCAGTTCGTACGACGCCTGCGCGCGGCCCGTCCGAGAGGAGCCACCCCGTGTCGGAGAAGCCATCTTCACCTCACGTGCCGGACGCGAGTGCACACGCCGTCGGCGACCAGGCAGTTGACGGCCACGCTGTCGGCGACCAGGCCGGGGGGCCGCGTCCGGACGACACGCGCATGACGCTGTCGGGGATCATGCGGGCGGGCGACACGAACCTGCTGGGCACCGTTCACGGCGGCCTGGTGATGAAGGCCGTGGACGAGACCGCGGGAGCCGTGGCCGCGCGGTTCTCCAAGGGTGGGGCGGTGACCGCCTCGATGGACGAGATGATCTTCCTCTCGCCGGTGCGAGTGGGGGACGTCCTCACCGTGCACGCGATGGTCAACTGGGCGGGACGCAGCTCGATGGAGGTCGGCGTCCGCGTCGAGACCACCCGCTGGGACGTGCTGGCCGAGCCGGTGCACGTGGCGACGGCCTACCTGGTCATGGTCGCCGTCGACCCCGACGGTCGCCCTCGCCCCGTACCGCAGTTGCGCCTCGAGACCGACCTGCACCGACGCCGGTTCGCCGCGGCTCAGATCCGGCGGGAGCACCGCCTGCGGATGCGCGAGGCGCTCAGGCAACTGCGGGCGCAGAGCGAGGCCTGAGGAGCCATAGCTGAGGCGCCAGGGCGGAGGGGCCGCGAGCGCCGTGGGCAGGAGCGTGGGGTCAGCGACGCGGCGGATGAGCGAGCAGATCGCCCAGGACGGTTGCCGCGTGATCGGTCATCTCGTCGTCGATGTCCAGGTGCCACACGTACCGGGCGTGGCGCGCGTCCGTCGGATAGCCGAGGACACCCGCCTGCGCGGCGGCGGCCACGAAGTCGGGTGCCGCCCATCCCTGCCGGGACACGTCGAGCACGAGGATGTTCGTATGGACGTGGGCCGGGTCGACCACCTCCGGGTATGACTCGCCCAGCGCCCGGGCGCTCCGGTGGGTGCGCTCGTGGTCGTCAGCGAGCCGCGCCACGTGGTGCTCGATGGCGTGCAGGCCCGCTGCGGCGAGAATCCCGGTCTGGCGCATCCCGCCGCCGAGCCGCTTGCGGAGAATGCGCGCCCGCGCGATCTGCTCGGCCGACCCGGCCAGCACCGACCCGATGGGCGCGCCCAGCCCTTTGCTCAGGCAGACCGAGACCGTGTCGGCGCACGCGCCATACTCCGCGAGAGGGACTCCGGCGGCGACGTGCGCGTTCCAGAGCCGCGCGCCGTCGAGGTGCACGGCCACCCCCACCGCGGCGGTCGCCTCGCGGAGGCGTCGCATCGACTCGATCGGCTGCACGGTGCCGCCGCCGAAGTTGTGGGTGTTCTCGACGACGACGCAGGCGGTGCTGACCTGGTATGGGCCCCCGTCGGGGACCATCACCTCCAGCGCCTGGTCGACGTCCAGCAGCCCGCGCTGCGCCACCCAGCTACGGGTTGTGACGCCGGAATAGGCGGCGGCCGCGCCGAGTTCGGCGCGCAGGACGTGCGCCAGGTGGTCCGCGATGATCTCCTGTCCGGGTCCGGCGTGCAGGCGCATCCCGATCTGGTTGGCCATGGACCCGGTCGGCGTGAACAGCGCGGCCTCGTGCCCGAGCAGCGCGGCCACCCTGGCCTCCAGCGCGGCCGCGCTCGGGTCCTCCCCGTAGACGTCGTCCCCGACCGGCGCGTCCAGCATCGCCGCCCGCATCGCGGCGGTCGGGCGGGTCAGGGTGTCCGAGCGAAGGTCGGCGGTCACGGCGTCTCCTGCGGTATGTCGGGCCTGCCCATGATGCCCTCCGACTCGAGGGCCGCGGGGAGTTCCCTGCCGCGCCGCGCCAGAGGGGTTAGCCTGTGCCCGATGTCTCAGCTGGCGAATCGTTCCGTGGAGTTCGCCGACGGGACCCTCGCTGTCCGCGACCACGGCGGTGACGGACCGACGGTGCTCCTGGTGCACGCCCTCGGCATGAGCGCCATGAACTGGCAGCGTGTCGCCGTGCGGCTGCGCGAGTCGTGCCGGGTGCTCGCGATGGACTACCCGGGGCACGGCCAGTCGACCGCGAGCATGCGGACTCCGTACTCGGTGTTCGAGTGCGTCCTGGCGGTCGCTCGCGGCCTGGATCTGCCGCCGGCCCTCCTCGTCGGTCACGATCACGGCTCGCTCGTGGTGGCCGAGGCGGTCACGGCCGCGCCGGAGCTCTTCACGGGGGGCGTGGCGGTCGGCGGGAGCATCGCGCGCACGCGCGAAGAGATGCAGTTGATGTGCGACGTGGCCTCGTCAGAGTTCTTCATCGAGTCGATGCGCACGCGGTTCCGGTTCGGGGCCCGCGGAGATGGCCCGCTGGAGGCGGAGGCATTGATCGACGACGTCATGGAGCGCGCCGCGGAGGACTGGATCATGCGCGGCCTGACCGGCCTGCGGGAGGAACGCGCCTACTGCATCCGCTACCTGGACGAGACGCGCTGGATCCATCAGCCGGACCCCGAGGACGTGGCGATGGTGGGCCGCTTCCCGAGCAGCAGCCCTTACTTCCCGACCATGGACCTCGCCGCCGGCTACCAGGTCCCGATGTGGATGGTCCAGCTCAGCCACGGCCAGGACGTCCAGCTCGCCGACCGCGAGCAGGAGTTGGCGGCGCAGCACGAGGCGCTGCGGGTCGTCCCCTTCCGGTCGGGCCAGTGGCCGCAATTCACCAGGCCCGGCGCCCTGGCCAGGCTGATCGACCTCATCGCCCAGGATCCGACGGGTGATCCCGCGCAGTGGGAGCAGTCGTCGCGCTCGCTGCTGGCGTAGCCGCAGCCACCTCCTGGACCGCGCTCACCAGCACCGGCAGGATCGCCGCGGCCGCCCGCCGGTAGCCGGCCGAACTGGGATGGAATCTGTCGGCGCTGAACATCACGTCCGGCTCGGCGGCGAAGGCCGGTCGCAGGGCGGAACCGAGGGGGACGACGTACGCGCCGTGGCGACGGGCCGTACGCGCCTGCGCGGCGGCGAGCCGCCTCGACGCCTGCGAGGCGATCGTCCGCAGGGGCTGGGGCACGGCGAGCAGAGCGCCCAGGTCCGGGCACGTGCCCACGACGACGATCGTGCCCTGCGCGCGCAGCGTGTCGATGCAGTGGGCGAGGTGCCGCACGGAGTCGGCGAGCGCGACCTGATGCGTGACGTCGTTGCCGCCGATCACCACGACCGCGACGTCGGCCCGGTATCCGTGGGGCAGGGCCGCGAGCTGGGCCTCCAGCCATGGTGATTCGGCGCCCACCTGGGCGCGCGTCGTCAGCCGGACGGAACGCTCGGTGCGCTTGCCGAGGCCCTTGGCCAGACGCGCTCCGAGCGTGCGGCCCGGCCGGTCGGCGCCCAAGCCGGCCGCGACCGAGTCACCGAGCAGCAGGAGGTCGATGCGACCGGGATGACGCTCGCGATAGGTGCGGTCGGCCGCGAGCGCGATCTCGCCGAACGGCTTGCCGATGAGCCCGCGGGCAACCTCCGACTGGTGACGCACCAGGGCCTGCGCGGCCACGAGCACGCCGGTCCCGGCGAGCGCCGCCGCGACGCCCGTCCCCACCGCGATGCCGAGGCGCCGCCTCGTCGACCGTGCCACGTTCCCGTTCAACCAGGTCCGGATGAACGGCCCGGTGAACGCGCGGGATGAAGTGGGCGCAGGGCAGGTGAGGTCCTGGTGACATCTGCGGCCCCGGACAGCAAGAAGGGCACCCACCGTCGTTGGTGGGCGCCCCGTTACATTCGGGCCTTGGCGGCCGCTCAGCGCTTCTGCTTCTCGTCGACGGTCTCGACCACCGGGTGGTGGACCTCCGCCATGACGTCGCAGTAGGCCTTGTAGAGCTTCTTCCACATGATGTAGTTGTTGTCCTTCCCTTGTTCGGATTCGCTACCGCTCGGCGTATTCACGAACCCCCGGATCTCCCGGGCGGTGAGTACGACGCTGGACCGGTTTCGTCCGCCGAACACTTCCATTGTACGCCTCCCCCGAACTGACATATCCGGGGAGGTCGGGCGCCTGCCGCCGCGGGGGCCGACCGGACCTCTCCGACCGATCTCGGGCGCGACGGCGCCCTCGTGGCTGGGTAGGGTCGAGCCGTGCGAACCCGGGACCTGCTTCGCCTCGTCGGGCGGCTCGCCGCACCGGCCCGCATGAGCGGTCGCGTCCGAGGCGCGCTCGCCGCGCCCTCCGCCGCCACGCTGCGGGCTCGGGCCCGGTGGTCGCGAACGCCCCTGGTCGGCGACGCGCCCGTCGTCGTGTCGATGACCTCCTACGGGCGGCGCCTCCGGACCGTCCATCTTGCCCTGGAATCCATCGGCGGTGGGCGTGTCCGCCCGCGGCGGCTCATCTTGTGGCTGGAGGACCACGACGTGGTCGCCGACCCGCCCCCGACCCTGGCCCGCCTGGTCGCGCGCGGTCTGGAGA
>CAKUSI010000071.1 GCA_934678955.1 uncultured Austwickia sp.
TCCTTCTTCTTCGCCACGTCGGCCTCCTCTCGGTTCGGCCATGGGGTCAACCATCCGTTGACGCCGATGATGATGGAGCCTGACAGAAGACGCGGCCGAAGTCAACGGTCACTTGACGAACGCGTGCGACGACGTATGCGTCGTCGAGCGTAGAATCGCGCCGTGTCCCCGTCCTACCAGCGCCTCCGCAAGGATCTGGAGGCTCTGGCCGACGCCCCGAACGCGTTGGCAGCCCTCGACGCCGGCCGCCGTCTGCGTGAGCGCGCCGAGGAGATCGAGCGGGACCTCGTCCTCGCGGCGCGAACCGCGGGAGTCTCCTGGGCCAAGATCGGCAAGCTCTACGGGATGAGCAAGCAGGGCGCGCAGCAGCGCTTCCGAGACGCCACGCTCGATCGCCCCACCGACTCTGCGGCCGCGAGCCCCACCGTCCCCTCGGCCGAGAAGGCCGCCGAGCCAAAGGCATCGGCGACCTAGGAAGCCGAGGCGCTCGAGCGGATCCTGGGCGCGGGCTGGCTGCGCATGTCCGGCGACGCGGTGCACTTGGCGGTATCACCGGTGATACGGTTGAGTATGGATAGTGTGACGGTGCGTGACTTGCGAAACCGCAGCGCCGATGTGCTCGCCCGTGTGGCCCGTGGCGAATCCCTCACCGTGACGAAGGACGGCGACCCGGTGGCCGCCGTCGTCCCCTTGCCCCGACGCCCGCTTCACGTGTCGCAGCTGATCGCCCGCCGGCGCGTTCTGCCGCGCATCGATCCCGCGGCCCTGCGCCGGGACATCGACGAGGTGCTGGATCAAAGCCTATGAGCCCGGAGAGCGGGGTTCTCGACGACCAGGCGATCCATGGGGTCCTCGACACGTCCGCCGTGATCGCGCTCGGAAACCTCGACCCCTCGTCGTTACCGACCGAGCCACTCATCACCGCCATCACGCTGGCGGAACTGACCGTTGGGCCCTTGGTGGCCACGAGCGCGGCCGAACGCGCCGCCAGGCAGGCACATCTCCAGCAGGCCGAGGCAGATTTCGATCCGCTGCCCTTCGACGCCGCGGCAGCTCGCACGTTCGGAAGGGTGGCCGCGTCCTTGCGCGCGGCCGGTCGCAAGCCCTCGGCTCGGGCGTTCGATGCGTTGATCGCGGCGACCGCCATGTCGCGCGACCTGCCGGTCTTCACGGCAAACCGCAGCGATTTCGAGGGCATCGAGGGACTCGACGTTCGAGAGGTCACGCCACGCTGACGGTCCGCCGAACCTCGACGAGGAGGCCGGCCTCGACGGCGGTGGCTGCGCTGATCGTCGGATTCCCGGCGGATCGTTGCATGACCGCCGGGACTTTCCCGGCGTCAAGGACTGGCTCTTGGACACCTACCTACGTGGCATCGCCGCGTCCTGATCCCTCGTCCCCGACCGCTGGGTGTACGTGCACGGTGATCTTGTCCGTCGCGGTGCCGCATCACGATGCTATGATGGGGCGATGCGTACGACCCTCGATCTCGACGACACCGTGCTGGCCGCGGCCCGCGCCCTGGCCCGCAGTCGGGGGACATCACTCGGGGAGGCAGTGTCCGAACTTGCTCGTCGTGGCCTGAGACATCAGTCACGCGAAGCGGTCGACCTGTCGTACAGCCCGTTTCCCGTGATGGTCGGCGACGACACGGTTGTTGTCACCGACGAACTGGTGGCGGAACTGCGCGATGGTTGACCCCCGACCTGTGCTGTTCGACGTGAACGCCTTGGTCGCCTTGAGCCTGACGACGCATCAGCACCACGGGGCCGCCCACGCCTACCTCACGACGCTGCATCATTCGTGGGCGACCTGCCCACTCACCGAGGCCAGCCTCTATCGGCTCCTGTTGAACCCTGCGGTGACAGGCTCCCAGCGTCGGGCGAGCGATGTCACCGCGATCCTGCGCGGGATGCGCGCCGACCATCGGTGGGTGTACCTCTCCGATTCGTCGAGGCTGTGCGAGCCGCGTGTCGACGTGGCGGTCCTGATGGGCCATCAGCAGGTCACGGATCTGCACCTGGTGAACCTGGCCGCGTCGCACGGCGGGGTCCTCGCCACCTTCGACGCCGCCATCCCCACCTGGCTCGCGCCCGATGACCGGCAGCACGTGGTGGTTCTTCCCGCGTGAAGGATGGTAGGCCCGGGGCCGGATCGAGCCCGGGACGCTGTCAGACCGGTTGGGGATCGACCTGACGGACGGCCTCCACGATGGCCTGGGCGACTGCCGCCGGCTGCGACATCTGGGGGTTGTTTCCCGCCTCGATCACGATGAGGCGCATGTGGGCGTCTCGCGCTGCGAGCTGCTCCCCGCGCTCGATGAGGTCTGAGTCGAACCCCTCGGAGGTGAGGACGTTCACGTACGGGGCCGAGATCCGATGCAGCAGGCCGCTCTCGGGGTAGACGGCCGCCTCGGGATCCATCTGGTAGAGGCCGCGGAGCGTGTCCACCGTGGGGAGTCGTACGTAGCCCTCCTCCGTACGCTGGACGGTGCACGCGAGCCGATCCGCGAAGCGGGACTCCTCGTCGTCGATGAGGAAGTCCCTGATCGCGTTGCGGGCCAACGTCGCGAGGATCGGCTTCATGCCCTCCGGGTCGGCGCTCGTTCCCCCCCCGCAGCATTCGCGACTGCAAGCCCGCCATGACGTCGTCGCCGGTGAGGAACTCGAGGAACTCGGTGGTCTCCTCGCGGGTCCGCAGGCACCAGCCCCCGACCGAGACCACGGCGGAGGCGACATCCGGGCGGTCCGCGGCCGCCGCAGACACCAGGAACCCGGACAGGTCGAAGCCGACCAGTACCGGGCGCGTCAGCCCGAGGGCGGCCGCGATCTCCGGGATGACCGGCCAGATCCGGGAGGCGTCGGCGAGGGTCGTCGGCGACTGTCCGTGCCCGGGCAGCTCGACCGAGTACGAGCGGCAGGCCGTGGACGTCCCGGCGGCGACGAGCGCCAAACTCTCCGCGCAGAATCCCGGCGCGTGGAACATCAACGTATCCGCGCCGCTCCCCCCGAAATCGACGACAGACATGTCGCCGATCGCGGTGGAGACGGTCAGGCGTCGCTCGTGCAGTCCCATACGGTTCAGTATCGGCGAGCGGGTGGCGGATCTGACCCCACCTCCCCCTCACGCGACCAGCGTGTCGATTTTGTTGACGGCAGGGGAGGCTCCCTCGACGACGCCCATGTCGAGCACTTCCTGCAGCGTCTCGATCCGGTCGAAGGCGGCGGCCCAGGTTCGCGGTCCCAAGGGACAGGAATAGATGATGTATCAACTATGTTCCACAAGTGATCAGTCACCAAGTCGCTCCAGGAGGAAGACGTGACCACCACACTCGTACCGACCGTGGACGTGCGCCGCGCGTCCGACCGCTTCGTGACGCAGATCGACTGGCTGGACTCGAAGCACTCGTTCGCCTTCGGCCACCACCGCGACCCGCGCAACACGCACCACGGCCTGCTGCTGGTCAACAACGACGACGTCGTGGCTCCCGGCCGGGGTTTCGACACACACCCCCACCGGGACATGGAGATCGTGACCTGGGTCCTGCAGGGGTCGCTCGTCCACCAGGACTCCGAGGGGCACGCGGGCGTGATCTACCCCGGGCTGGCACAGCGGATGAGCGCAGGCACGGGCATCCTGCACTCCGAGAAGAACGACTCTTGGCGCTTCGACGCCTCCCACGCCGCGCACGAGGACCCGGTGCACTTCGTCCAGATGTGGGTGCTCCCGGACGAGAACGGCATCGCGCCCGGCTACGAGCAGTTGGAGATCGCCCCTGCGGCCCTGGATGGTCAGTTCGCGACGGTCGCCACGGGGATGGACCGGTACGCGGACGAGGCGGCGATCAGGATCAAGAACCGGTATGCGGCCCTGCACGCCGCTCGGCTGCAGCCAGGTCAGAGCGTGGAGCTGCCGGACGCGCCGTACCTGCACCTCTTCGTCCCGCGCGGTGGCGTCGACCTGGAGGGCACCGGAGCGCTGGCCACGGGGGACGCGGTGCGCTTCACCGCCTCCGGTGGGCAGCGGATCGTGGCCGCCGAGCCGGCGGAGATCCTCGTCTGGGAGATGCACGCGGGGCTTCGCAACGGCTGAGGCGTTCATCGAACGCAGATATCAAACAGGTGTTCCCTTAGGGCCCGTTGCGCGGTAGCATCGTTGCATGTCAGGCCCCCTCTTCACCGCCGCATCTTCGACTACGGTCTCTGCTGCACCTGACGAGCTTGCTGCGCGCGAGGGGGTCGCTGGCGTGGTTACTCAGATCCGGGAGTGGCTGGGTGACGTCGACACCGCCCACATCGACACCGTCAACGTCGACGCCTCCGCAAGGACGACCTCCGCGGATCGGAGTCGGCTGATGGCTATCAGCGCCCTGGAGCGTTTGAAGAACGCTGCCTGCGCCGCTCAGGTCCGCCTGACAGGGCACTGGCCGCGGCGCTCACACGATCCGCGTGACCAGCCCGACCGGGCAGAGCTATACGAGTCAGGCGCCCCCGTTGCTCGGCGACGGCTGGCGACCACCTCGAAGAGGACTGGACTATCGTCTCTTGCCCCAGGGTCCGCATACATGCCTCGAGCTCGCGCTCGAAGCCTTCGCCCACGCTGCGTAGCCGTGTCTCTTCAGGCGCCGGCGACGGTCTCCACCCACAGCGCCACGATGTGGTCCCGGGTGAAGCTGACCGTCGCGGGCTCGGCGAAAGTGCGCGTAGTGGTGCCCATGACGACGATCTCGTAGCTGTCGATGTGCTCGTCGTGGATGAGGCGCTGCAGGTGGTCGTTGGGGTCACCTTCGAACGGGCGGGTCAGCCACTCGGTGCCGTCGACGGTGATCAGACGGACCTGCATGGTGGTCATGGGTGCTCCTGGATGGGTGTGGATAGGTGGGAGGCGCGCAGCGTCCGCATCGAGCGGAGCCTTGTGACCGTTTCCCGGTCGTAGGCGTAGGCCAGAGGGTCGTCCACCAGTGCCCGCAGGACGAGCGCGTAACCACCCGGGGTGAGTCCCAGGTCGCGCTGCGCGGCCTCGAACTTGTAGACCTGGGCACCGGGCGCCTGGCCCCACTCGCGCTCCAGGTCGATCACGGCCTTGTCCCGGCCGGACAAACCTGCTGCTCGACGTCGTGGCACGTCCACCTCCCTCTCCCGCGCTCCCATCGGCAGCGGCGGGTCCCGACTGAGCCGGGCAGCCGGCGGTCAGTCACGCACGAGGCGGAAGGCGACCAACGGGGAGGCGCTGCAGCGTTCGCCATCGGCGGCGACGGTGGGGCACCCGCCGCAGCCCTGCGCGGGGCACGCCAGCGACAGCGGCTCGGCGACCAGGCGGCCAGTCCGCACGAGGTGCTCCACGCCCGCAGAGACCACCTGCGAACTCAGGCCGGTGCGGCGGGACACCTCCGCGGGTGTGGCAGCCCCGGCCTCGAAAGCCGCCAGGATCTGGGTCAGCGGCCGACGCTGTCGGGGCTCCGGAGCGGGGTCGGCGGTCACGCGAACAGCCGGCCGACCTGGAAGATCACCACCGCCAGCAGCCACGCGGTCACCAGCTGGATCGCCACGCCGAACGCGGTCCAGCGACCGCCGATCTCCCGGAACTGGGCGGCCAGCGTGGCGACGCAGGGGGTGTAGGCGAGGAGGAAGACCATGAAGGCGAGGACCGCGGGCAGCGGGTGGCCGCCCGACGAGGACTCGAATGCCTCCCGGACGTTGGCGCTGAGGGCCGACGCGCCGCCTTCCTCGCCGCCCTCGTCCACCGCGGGCTCGTCCACCGCATAGGTCTGCGCCCAGCTGGAGATCACTGCCTCCTTGGCCACAAACCCCACGACCAGCGCGCTGGTCGTCTCCCACTGACCGAACCCGGCCGGCTCGAACACGGGCGTGATCGCCTGCGCCGCGACCCCATACGCGCTGTCGGCGGTCGCCACCGCGCCGAAACTGTCGCCGGCGCGCACCGGCGTCGACTGCAGCGCCCACACGACGATGACCGTGGCGACGATGATGCCGCCCGCCGTCTTCAGGAACCCGCGCAGTCGGAGCCACATCACCGACAGCGAGAGCCGCGCGGTCGGGCGCTGGTAGGGCGGCAGATCGATGATGAGCGGTTCGTGGCCCATCGTGCGCCACAGGGTCTTGCGCAGGGCCATGCCGATCAGGATCACCAGAAGGATCGACGTCAAGTAGAGCCCGAAGACCACGGTCCCCGTGTGATCGGGGAAGAAGATCGCTGCCAACATCACGTAGACGGTGAGCCTGGCGCTGCACGAGGTGAAGGGGACCAACAGCGCCACCAGGATCCGTTGCCGCGCCTGGCCCAGGATGCGGGTCGCGCTGATCGCGGGCACGTTGCAGCCGAACCCCACGACCAGCGGCAGGAACGCCCGCCCGGGCAGCCCGAGGCGCCGCATCAGCCGGTCGGTGACCACCGCGGCACGGGCCATGTAGCCGGAGTCCTCGAGGATCGCCAGCAGCAGGAACATGAGGGCCATCAGCGGGACGAACGTGAGAAGCATCCCCACGCCCGCGATAAGGCCGTTCACGACGAGCCCGGCAACGGGGGTGTCCCCCAGGCCGAGCGCACCCAGTCCCGCCGTGGCGGCGTCCGTCGCGGGACCCGAGAAGAACGCGTCCAGCCCGTCCTGCAGGGGCGCCGCAGCCGTCGTGGTGACCTGGAAGACGCCCCACATCGCGGCCAGGAAGACCAACGGCCCGAACACGGGGTGAGTGGCAAGCGCGTCGATGCGATCGGACCAGCGGACCCGTTGGTCGCCGGAGTGGCGGGTCGCGGCGTTGACGGCCGCGTCGATCCAGGCAAACCGTTCGTCCTCGGCCGCGAGCTCGTCGTCGCCCGCGAGATCGACCGAGCGCGGCGGCGGGACGGGACCCGCCAGGGCGGTGGCCGTCGCGGCCGCCAACGCGTCCTGGCCCTTGCGCCGCCTGGGGTCGAGCTCGACCACCGCGCAGCCCGTCGCCTCCGCGAGCGCGGCGCAGTCCACGAGGACGCCGTGCCGTCGGGCCACGTCCAGCATCGTCAGCGCGATGATGAGGCGGTACGGGTACTCCCGCAGCTGGGCGACCAAGTGGAGGCTGCGGGCGAGGTGGGCCGCGTCGACGACGACGATCACGGCATCCGGCCGCTCGCTCGGCGGGGCGTCCACGAGCAGGCCGCGCGTCAGCGCCTCGTCCGGGGACGCCGGGTCCAGGCTGTAGGCGCCCGGCAGGTCCAGGACGGTCGCGGCCCGCGGCATCGCTCCGCGCGCGGGCCACACGCCGGAGCCGACCTCCACGGTGGTGCCGGGCCAGTTCCCCATCGTGCGGCGGGCGCCGGTCATCGCGTTGAAGAGCGTCGACTTGCCCGCGTTGGGGGCCCCCGCGAGAGCCAGGACGGGGCTGCCCGCCCCAGCGGAGACCGCTGCGCCGTCGGCGCAGCACGGTGCCTCGAACCGCGGGATCGCGCGCTCCGTTGGAGATGTCCGATCAGCCATCAGGTCACCTCTCCCGCACCACGAGGTCTTGCGCCGTGTCCCGGTCCAGCGCGATCCGGGCACCCGCCACCGCGACGATGCGCCCACCGCCGGCGGTCGCCCGCACGACGGTCAGCTCCGCGCCGACCCGCAGCCCCAGCTGAGCCAGACGCCGCCGGACCGCGTCGTCGGTCCGGACGGCGATGAGTTCCACGGGGATTCCGCGGGAAATCGTCGTCACGAGATGGGTGTGGGTCGCCCCGAAGGCGGATGTGTCGTCGCTGGTCACAGGACTTTCTATGGTAGCAGCGGGACCTATTGGCGCGACCGTGCTCGTGGGGCTCCGGGGGGCCCTAGGGAGAGAAGCGCGTCACATGCCGACGGTCGGCTGTCCCCGCGCTCCGGCCCGCCCGTCTCACGCGACGGAATCCTCCTGCGACTCCAAGCCCTTCGCGATCCGTCGGGCGCGCGCCTCCGCCGCGTCGAGCGCGCTGGCCTCCTGGAGCGTGGGGGCGGTGCCGCCGAGGCGCCGGGGAAGGAACTGCAGTTCGTCGCCGGTCAGGATCGGGTATTCCGCCTGCTCGATCTCGAGCATCGCCCGCATCCGGTCCTTCAGCTCCTCGTTGGCGACCTCGACGTCCGTGCCCCGCGGCACCGACATGAGCTCGCCCACGCGGATGGCGATCGGCGTCCCCGTGTGACCCAGCCGCTTCGGCTTGCCCTTCGTCCACACCCGCTGGCTGCCCCAGATCACGACCGGCAGCACCGGCACGCGGGCCGCCTGAGCCATCCGCACCGCCCCGGTCTTGAACTCCTTGAGTTCGAAGCTGCGGCTGATCGTCGCCTCCGGGAAGACGCCCACGATCTCCCCCGCCTTGAGCGCGGTCAGCGCGGCGCGGAAGGAGGAGGCGCCGGCCTCCCGGTCCACCGGGATGTGCTTCATGCTGCGCATGAGGGGCCCCGCGATGGGGTGCTTGAACACGGGTTCCTTGCACATGAAGCGCACCAGGCGCCCGCGCTGGTGGGCGGGCAGACCCGCGTAGGTGAAGTCCATGTATCCCGTGTGGTTGATGACCATCACGGCCCCGCCGGTTTCGGGCACATTCTCCGCCCCGGTGATCCGAAAGCGCAGGCCCTGCGCCGCGAAGATGCCCCGGGCCAGCGCGATGATGGGGGTGTAGACCGGCTCCATGGCGACAACGTAGCCGACCCGTTGGGCATCGCCCAACGGGTCGGCGCGGGGCGCGAAGCTAAGGTGTGGCCCATGCCGGTTCCCGAGCAGCACCCCCGCGCCGGGGACGCGCTCGAGGCGCGCGTGTTGCCCGCCGTCCAAGCCACCCGGTACGTGGCCCCGCTGCGCGAGGGCGGCTCGTTGCCGGGCCTCGTGGAGGCCGACGACCTCGGGATCTACGTCGTGAAGTTCACCGGCGCGGGCCAGGGGGTGAAGGCATTGGTGGCGGAGGTCATCTGCGCCGGGATCGCGCGGGCGCTCGGCATCCGGACGCCCGATCTCGTGACGATCGACCTCCCCCCAGCGATCGCCCGGTACGAGGCGGACGAGGAGGTGCAGGATCTGCTCAACGCCTCGCCGGGGGTGAACCTCGGGGTCGACTTCCTACCGGGCGCCTTCGGGTACGACGGATCCCGCCCTCCGCCGGAGCGGGAGGCGGCGGACATCGTCTGGCTGGACGCCTTCACCGCGAACGTCGACCGGACCTGGTCCAACCCCAACCTTCTCGTCTGGGGCGGCCACACCTGGGCCATCGACCACGGCGCCGCGCTCTATTTCCACCACCCCTGGCCACGCCGGGCACCCGACGCGGCCCGTTTCGCCGCGCAGCCGTACGATGCCACGACGCACGTCCTCGCCGATCCCGCGCGCCTCGCCCACCGGTCCCCCGACGAGTGGCGCGACATCCACGCGAGCGCCCACGACCGACTGGCCCCCGACGTGCTTTTCTCCCTGGTGGCGGCCGTGCCCGACGCGTGGCTCGAGCCCGCGGAAGGGGCCCCGAGCGCGCGGGAGGTCCGCGAGGCGTATGTCGCGCACCTGCGGGCACGCCTCGAGCAACCCCTGGCATGGCTGCCTGGCGGAGGACGACCGTGACGGGCGCGGATCTCCCCTACCAGTACGTGGTGCTGCGGTGCGTGCCCCGCGTCGACCGCGAGGAGTTCTGCAACGTGGGGGTTGTGCTGTTCTGCCAGGAGGCCAGCGTGCTCGACGCTCGCTGGCACCTGGACGCGCACCGGCTGAGCGCGCTGGCGCCCGACCTGGACCTGGCCGCGCTGGCGGAGAGCCTGGAGGTGATCGCGCAGGTCTGCGCGGGCGTGGTCGGCGAGGGCCGACCCAGGTTGGGCCGACTCGGAGAACGTTTCGGCTGGATCGTCGCCCCGCGGAGCGCGATGCTGCAACCGGGGCCCGTACACGGCGGCGTGTGCGTGGACCCGCGCGCTGAACTCGACCGGCTGGTCGACCTGCTGGTGCGCTGACGCGGGACGTCAGCCACGGGGGCCGTTCGCTGCCGACCGGCGGCCGCTCTCGTTAGGCTCGGTGCATGAACCTCGACCGACCCACTCCCCCGGATCCGTACGCCCAGCTCCCCGCGGTCCCCTCGTTCACCGTCGAGGCCGACTTCGCCGACGGCTCGACGCTGCCGGACACGCACGTCTACGCGGAAGGCAACACCTCCCCGCGGCTGCGCTGGTCCGGCGCCCCCGCGGGCACCAAGAGCTACGTCGTGTCCTGCTACGACCCCGACGCGCCGACCCCGTCCGGCTTCTGGCACTGGTTCGTCGTCAACGTCCCTGGCGACGTGACCGAGCTGGAGGAGGGCGCGGGCGTCGCAAAGAGCGCCGGGCTTCCGAAGGGCGCCCTGCACCTGGCCAACGACTTCGGCTCCCGCGACTTCGGCGGAGCGGCGCCGCCGCCCGGTGACCGGCCGCACCGCTACATCTTCGCGGTGAGCGCCCTCGACGTGGACAAGGTCGACCTGGAGCCCGACACGTCGCCGGCCAAGGCCAGCTTCCTCATGCTTGAGCACGTGATCGGCCGCGGCCTGATCACGGGGCTGTACGCGGCCTCCTGACCTCGGCGCCACGACGCCGGCCTCACGGCGACGGGAGACGCAGGGCCCACGCGGCCACCGCGCCCGCCGCGGCAACGTTGAGCGAGTCGACCCCGCCCGACATCGGGATGCGGACGACGTGGTCGCACGCGGCGACCGTCCGCAGCGCCAACCCGTCGCCCTCCGTGCCCAGCACCAGCGCGACCCGCTCCGGAGCGGCCGCCGCGAAATCGTCGAGCCCGATGGCGTCCTCACCGAGCGCCAACGCCGCGACGGTGAACCCGGCGGCACGTAGCGCCTCGACCCCGTCTGGCCAGGGGTCGAGGCGCGCCCACGGCACCTGGAACACGGTGCCCATCGAGACGCGGATGCTGCGCCGATAGAGCGGATCCGCGCATCGGGGCGTCACCAGGACCGCGTCGACGCCCAGCCCGGCGGCGCTGCGGAAGAGAGCTCCCACGTTGGTGTGGTCGACGATGTCCTCAAGCACCAGTACGCGCCGCGCTCCCCGCACCACCTCAGCAAGCGTGCGCGGGGCAGGCCGCTGCATCGACGCCAACACCCCGCGATGTAGGTGAAACCCGGTGAGTGCCCGGATGACCGGGTACTCACCGACGTATACCGGCGCGCCCTCCCGCTCCGCGCGGGCCAGCAGGTCCGGCCACTCGTCGACCCAGCGCGGCGCCATGAGGAAGGCCCGGGGGCGGTGACCCGCGTCGAGAGCCCGGCGGATCACCTTCTCGCTCTCGGCCATGTAGAGGCCGCGCTCCGGTTCCACTTTCGTGCGCAGCGCCATGTCGGTGAGGCGCAGGAAGTCGGCGAGGCGAGGATCGTCTGGGTCGTCGACGCGCACGAGCACGCCGCACACCCTAGACCTCCCAGGCGCCGCCGCGGGTCAGGCAGAAGCCTCCGGGTCGCGCGGCGCGGGGGGCTCTGCCGCCGCCGGAAGGCCGGCCTGCTGCGAAGCGGGCTGCCCGCCCACGGCCCGGGGCCGGGTGACGCGCGTCGCGTCCTCGGCCTCGGAGGAGGACCGGGCCGCCTCGTTGCGGGCCTCGGCGAGCGCCTCGTGCGGGTCCTGCAGCACGGTCTCGGCGAAGGGGGAGTCCTGAGGCTCGTCGGAAGGCACCCACCCGGTGGCCTCGTCGCCGCCGGTGGGCGTCTGGTGGCCTCCGAGGGCGCTGCTGATCCCGCGCAGGGCGTCGGTCAGCTCGCTGGGGACGATCCACATCTTGTTGGCGTCGCCGCGGGCCAGCTGCGGGAGGACCTGCAGGTACTGGTAGGCGAGCAGCTTCTGGTCCGGCTTGCCGCGGTGGATCGCCTCGAACACCTGCGTGATCGCCCGGGCCTGACCCTGCGCCTCCAGGATGCGTGCCTGCGCCGATCCCTCGGCGCGCAGGATCTGGCTCTGCTTCTCACCCTCGGCGCTCAGGATCGAGGACTGCTTGACGCCCTCGGCGGTGAGGATCGCGGCGCGGCGGTCGCGCTCCGCGCGCATCTGCTTCTCCATGGAGTCCTGAATGCTGTGCGGCGGATCGATCGCCTTGAGCTCCACGCGGGCAACACGGATGCCCCACCGGCCGGTCGCCTCATCGAGCACGCCGCGCAGCTGACCGTTGATCTGGTCGCGGCTGGTCAGCGTCTGCTCTAGGTCCATCGAACCGATGACGTTACGCAGCGTCGTCACGGTCAGCTGCTCGATGCCCTGGATGTAGTGGGCGATCTCATAGACCGCGGACTTCGCGTCGGTCACCGCGAAATAGATGACCGTGTCGATGTTGACCACCAGGTTGTCCGAGGTGATCACGGGCTGCGGCGGGAAGGAGACGACCTGCTCGCGCAGGTCGAGGCTGGCCCGGACCTTGTCGACGAACGGCACGAGCAGATGGATGCCGCCGTGCAGCGTGCTGTGATACCGCCCGAGCCGCTCGATGATCAGCGCGGTCTGTTGCGGGACGATCCGCACGGCCCGGCTGAGCACGGTGACGACGAAGACGACCAGGAGCGCCAGAAGGATGAGAGATACGTAGTCCACGGAAGATTCCTCACTCGGTGTGGGGGGCGGATCCGTCTTGGAGGTGGCTGTATGGGGCGACGACGGCCGTGGCCCCCTCGATGGAGACGACCTTCACGCGCGCTCCCTCGGCGACGGGGAGGGCCCCCTCCACGAGGCGGGCGCTCCAGTCCTCGCCGGCGACCCGGATGCGTCCGCCGGCCAGGCTGACCTCTTCGAGGACCTCGGCGTCGCGGCCGACGTACGCCTGCGGGCCCACGAGGAGGGCGCGGGATCGGTTGGAGTCCTGGAGACGCCGCTTGGCCATCGGGCGGACGACGACGAGGAGCCCGACCGAGACTGCCGCAGCAGCGATGACCTGCACGGCGAACGGTGCGCCGAGCGCCGCCGCGCCGACGCCGGCGAGCGCGCCGACGGCCAGCATGAGGAAGATGAAGTCGACGGTCGCCGCTTCGACGACGCCGAGCACGAGGGCGAGGCCGAGCCATGCGGCCCACGCGTTGTCTGACAGCCAGTCCATCGACGCCCCCTTCGCTGTCACGGCCGCGGCCTGGTCGGCCGCGATTGTCTCTACCCGTCAGGACGAGTCATAGTCCCCAACGGTTCCCCGCCGGGCCGGGCGCGGGCCGACCACCGGTCGTCGTGCCGCTCCAGGATCAGCGGCAGCCCGAACGTCTCCGAGAGGTTCGCTTCGGTGAGGGTGCGCTGCACCGGGCCCGCGGCGACCACGCGCCCCTCCCGCAGAAGCAGCACGTCGGTGATGCCGGGCGGGATCTCCTCCACGTGGTGCGTGACCAGGACCAGCGCCGGCGCCTCCAGGTCCTGGGCGATGTGACCCAGCCGGCTCACCAGGTCCTCGCGCCCGGCGAGGTCGAGCCCGGCGGCCGGCTCGTCGAGGAGCATCAGTTCCGGGTCGGTCATCAGCGCCCGGGCGATCAGGACCCGTTTGCGCTCCCCCTCCGAGAGGGTGCCGTAGGTCCGCTCGACGAGGTGCTCCGCGCCCATCGCCGCCAGGAGCCTGCG
>CAKUSI010000072.1 GCA_934678955.1 uncultured Austwickia sp.
CCCTGGTCGCCCTTCCTCACGCTCCGCCACGGGCTCGCCTCGCTTCGCTCGCCGACCCCTCCGCTGCGCGCTTCGTCAGTGCTCCGCGTCGAACCAGCTGCGGCCCACCCCCACGTTGACCTCCAGCGGCACGTCCAGGGGCACCGCAGCGCCCATCTGCTCGCGCACCAGCACCTCCAGCGCGTCCCGCTCCCCCGGGGCCACCTCCAGCAGCAGCTCGTCGTGCACCTGCAGCAACACCCGTGAGGTCAGATCCTGCTCTCGCAGGGCTGCGTCCACCCGGAGCATCGCCACCTTCATCACGTCGGCGGCCGACCCCTGGATCGGCGCGTTCAACGCCATCCGCTCGGCCATCTCCCGGCGCTGCCGGTTGCTGCTCGTGAGGTCCGGCAGATACCGCCGCCGCCCCAGCATCGTCTCCGTGTAGCCCTGCCGCCGCGCCACATCCACCACCGAGTGCAGGTAGTCGCGCACCCCGCCGAAGCGCGCGAAATACGCCTCCATCAGGCCCGTCGCCTCGGCCGTCGTGATCCCGAGCTGCCGCGACAGACCGAACGCCGACAGCCCGTACGCCAACCCGTACGACATCGCCTTCACCTTGGCGCGCATCGACGCGGTGACGTCCTCCGGCGCCACATCGAAGACCCGCGCCCCGACGAAACGGTGCAGGTCCTCCCCGTCCCGGTACGCCGCGATCAGGCCCGCGTCCCCCGAGAGGTGAGCCATGATCCGCATCTCGATCTGGCTGTAATCCGCGCTCATCAGCGACTCGTACGCCACCGCCTCGCTCGCGCCCACCACGAACGCCGCCCGGATCCGGCGGCCCTCCTCCGTGCGGATCGGGATGTTCTGCAGGTTGGGGTCGGTCGAGGAAAGCCGCCCGGTGGCGGCGATGTTCTGCACGTACGTCGTGTGGATGCGCCCGTCGTCCGCGATGGACTTCAGCAGCCCCTCCACGGTCACGCGCAGGCGGGCGGCGTCCCGGTGCCTCAGCAGCGCCTCGAGGAAGGGGTGCTCGGTCTTGGCGTAGAGGTCCGCCAGCGCCTCGGCGTCGGTCGTCCACCCGGTCTTGGTGCGCTTGGTCTTCGGCATCCCAAGCTGCTCGAACAACACCACCTGCAGCTGCTTGGGCGAGCCGAGGTTGACCTTCTGGTCGCCGATCGCCGCGTACGCGTCCTCCTGGGCCTGCACCAGCTTGGTGTGGAAGTCCCCCTCCAGATTCAGGAGCGACTCCCGGTCGACGGCGATGCCGATGCGCTCCATGGTGGCGAGCACCCCGACCAGCGGCACCTCCACGTCGGCCAGCAACCCCGCCCCGCCGGTGCGGTCCAGCTCCTCGTCGAGCACCTCCGAGAGGTCCAGCACCGCGCGGGCTCTGCCCATCGCCGCCCGCGCCTGGGCCCCCTCGTCGGCCTCGAAATCCAGCACGCCCTGCCCGGCCGCCGGCGCCTGCTCGTCCAGCTCCCGCCGCAGGTAGCGCAGCACGAGGTCGGCCAAGTCGTAGGAGCGCTGGTCCGGTCGGACGAGGTAGGCCGCGAGCGCCGTGTCGCTGGCCAGTCCGCCCGGCGCGTACCCCCGGGCCCCCAGCGCCTGCAAGGGCCCCTTCGCGTCGTGCAGCGCCTTCGGGCGGTCGGGGTCGGCCAGCCACCCGGCCAGGGCCGCGTCGTCCTCCGCGTCGACGTCCGTCAGGTCGACGTAGGCCGCGCCCTCCTCCGTCGCGAGGGCCAGACCCCGCGCGTCGCCGGTCCCCCGGGCCCAGGACCCCACCACGTGCACGCCGCAGCGCGTCCCGACGCCCGCGTGCCGCTTCAGCCAGGGCGCCACCTCCCCCGCGGCCAGGACCTCGCCGGTGACCTCCAGCGCCTCCGCCGCCTCGGGCTCGACCGTGCCCAGCGTCGCGAACAGCCGGTCCCTCAGCACCGTGAACTCCAGCGCGTCGAACACGCGGTGGACGGCCTCGCGGTCCCAGTCCGCGCGGGAGAGGTCACCCACCCCCAGCGGCAGCTCGACGTCCCGCACCAGCTGGTTCAGCCGGCGATTGCGCAGCACCCCGTCGAGGTGCGCCCGCAGGTTCTCCCCCGCCTTGCCCTTGATCTCATCCACCCGCGCCACGATGCCCGTGAGGTCCCCATAGGTGGCCAGCCATTTGGCGGCCGTCTTCGGGCCAACGCCCGGCACGCCAGGAAGATTGTCGGAGGTCTCCCCGACGAGTGCCGCGAGGTCGCTGTAGCGCTCCGGCGTCACTCCATACCGGTCGTGCACCGCCGCGGGATCCATCCGGGCGAGCTCGGATACCCCCTTCATCGGATAGAGGACGGTCGCACGCTCGTCCACGAGCTGCATCGCGTCCCGGTCGCCGGTCACGATCAGGACCTCGTCCACGTCCTCTTCCGCCGCCCGGGTCACCAGCGTCGCGATGACGTCGTCGGCCTCGAAGCCCGCCACCGCGACGTGCGGGATCCGCAGCGCGTCCAGCACCTCCTTGATGAGCGCGACCTGACCCCGGAACTCCTCCGGTGTCGCGGCGCGCCCCGCCTTGTAGTCCGCGTACTCCTCCAAACGGAAGGTCTGCCGCGACTCGTCGAAGGCCACCCCCAGATGGGTCGGAACCTCGTCGCGCAGTAGGTTGATCAGCATCGACGTGAACCCGAACACCGCGTTCGTGGTCTGTCCGGTGGCGGTCGAGAAGTTCGCCGCCGGCAGCGCGAAGAACGCCCGGTACGCCAGCGAGTGCCCGTCGAGGAGAAGGAGTCGGCTCACAGGGGGCAGCCTAGGCCCCGCCGCCGACAGCGCAGGCCGCCGATAGCGCAGGAGGACACCGTGAGCGCACAGGGTTCGACCGAGGCCGGCAGGCCGGACAAGATGACAGATGTGGTGACGGACGATGCGAACGTCGCCGCCTCGCACGGCGTCCCAGAGCTGCCCGGGGCCCTGCTGCCCAGGGCCGAGACCCTCAACGGCCGGATGGGCATCGAGGTGCTGGAAGCCGCCCCCGAGCGCGTGGTGGCCTCCATGCCGGTGGAACCGAACCGCCAGCCGTACGGCCTCCTGCACGGCGGCGCGAGCGCGGTCCTCGCGGAGACCGTCGGCTCCATCGCCTCCGCGTTGCACGCCGCCACGCTGGGCCTCGCCGCGGTCGGCATCGAGCTGAACTGCACCCACCACCGCGCCGCGCGGCAGGGCACCGTGACGGGCACCGCGACGCCGCTGCATCGGGGCGGCAGCGTGGCCACCTACGCCATCGAGATCCTCGACGACGCAGGCAAGCTCGTATGCACGTCCCGCCTCACCTGCATGTTGATCTCCCCGCCGACCTCCCGGCGAGGAGAAGCCGCGTCGTGACGGGGGCCTTCCCCGGCATCGGCACGATCATCAACGCCGCCGCGATCGTGGCCGGCGCCTTGATCGGCATGCTCGTCGGACACCGGCTGGCCGAGCGCACGAGGAACCTCGTCACCGACTGCCTGGGGCTCGTCACGCTGCTGATGGGGGCACTCTCGGCCATTGAGGTGACCTCGGTCGATCTCGCCCAGGCCGCGGGTTCCGGGGCCGGCGTGCTGCTCGTGCTGGGCAGCCTGCTGATCGGCGGCATCGCCGGCTCGCTGCTGCGCATCGAGGACCGCCTGGAACACCTCGGGGACGCCGCGGCGCGGTGGATGGCCCGCAGCCGGGGCGCCACCCTGAGCGGGGAGGCGGAGACCGAGCAGGGGAACCGGTTCACCCAGGGCTGGCTGACCGCGACCCTCCTCTTCTGCGTCGGTCCGCTGACGATCCTCGGCACCCTGGACGACGGGCTGGGCCGGGGGATCGACAAACTCGCGGTGAAGTCAGTCCTCGACGGGTTCGCCTCGATCGCGTTCGGGGCCTCCTTCGGGTATGGGGTCCTCGCGGCCGCCGGGTCCGTCCTGGTGATCCAGGGCCTGCTGACCGTCGTGGGCGTGGCCCTGGGGGCCGTCATGACCGCGGCGCAGATCGCGGCCCTCACGGCCACGGGCGGCCTGATCCTGATCGGGATCGGCCTTCGGCTGCTGCGGATCCGGGACATCCCGGTGGGCGATCTCCTGCCGGCGCTGGTCGTGGCCCCGCTGCTGACCGCACTGGTGGCCGCCCTGCGCTGACCGGCGCGGAGACGCGCCGCTTCGTGGCGAGACGGCCGTCCTTACCCCTGGCCCTGCCGGCGCTTCTTGGACGGCTTGGCGCTCCCCGCGCCGGGGAGCCCGTCGATGACCAGCTGGGCCACCTCGCGCATCCCGAGCCGACGGTCCATGGCGGTCTTCTGGATCCACCGGAACGCCTCGGACTCGCTCAGTCCCATCTGCTCCATCAGCACGCCCTTGGCGCGGTCCACAGTCTTGCGGGTCTCCAGGCGCTCGCCGAGGTCGGCGATCTCGGCCTCGAGGGCGTGCAGCTCGACCCAGCGAGACCGGGCGATGTCGACGGCCGGCCGCAGATCGTCCAGCGTGAACGGCTTGACGACGTAGGCCATGACGCCCGCGTCCCGGGCTCGAGCGACCAGGTCCCGGTCGCTGAAGGCGGTGAGCATGACGCAGGGCGCGATCCCCTCGCGGCCGATCGTCTCCGCCGCGGAGATCCCATCCAGCCCCGGCATCTTCACGTCCAGGATGACGAGGTCGGGACGCAGCTCCCGCGCGAGGTCGAGCGCCTGCACGCCGTCGCTGGCCTGCCCCACCACCTCGTAGCCCCCCTCGGCCAACATTTCGGCCAGGTCGAGGCGGATCAGCGCCTCGTCCTCGGCCACGAGCACGCGCAGGGGATCCGCCGAGGTGGCAACCGCCCCGGCCGCCTCAGAGGCGGCGAGTGGTGATTCCGGGGAGATGGAGTCGGGAACCGTTCGATCTTGAGTCACGATCTCATTCCTACCCTCGTGCGTACTATTTCACGCAACTGTACGACGCCCCGCGCGGCCCCCACGTCCGACCCTGGACGCCCCGTGGAGAGCCTAGACCAAAACGGTTGCAACCACCGTGAATTCGATGCGGTGCCGGGAGCGGGACTTGAACCCGCACGACCTTGCGGCCAGAGCATTTTGAGTGCCCCGTGTCTGCCATTCCACCACCCCGGCAACGCCGCGGCACTTCGGCGCCGCGGCGCGACCACTATACGCGCCCTCGGCGGGCGGGAGTGAACGCTCGTCCCGCCCGCAGGTCCCCCGCGGGCCGCCCCGTCCGTGGCCCGTGACGGCTCACGTGTCCGAGCTGCCGACCACGTGCACGCGCAGCGAGTTCGTGGTGCCGGACACCCCGTACGGGCGACCTGCCACCACGACGATCACGTCCTTGAACTCGACGAGCCCCGCGTTGATCAAGGCGTGATCGACCGCCTCGACCATCGTCGACATGTGCTGGAAGGGCCGAGTGACGAACGTGCGGATACCCCAGGTGAGGGTGAGCTTGCGAGCCGTCGTCTCCTCACTGGTAAAGGCGATCATGGGCATCGGAGAACGGAGCCGCGACACCCGGCGCGCCGAGTCGCCCGAGGCGGTGAACACGACGAGGTACTTCGCGTCCAACACCGAACCGATGTCGGCCGCAGCCGCCGTCACCGCCCCGCTCACGGTGCTGGGTGCGGAGCCGAGAGGCGCGATGCGGGACAGCCCGTGATCCTCTGTGTTCTTGATGATCCGCGCCATGGTCTGGACTGCCTGGATCGGCCACGCGCCCACGCTCGTCTCCCCGGACAGCATCAGCGCGTCGGCACCGTCCAGCACCGCGTTCGCGCAGTCCGACGCTTCGGCCCGGGTCGGGCGGCTGTTGTCCATCATGGACTCGAGCACCTGCGTGGCCACGATCACGGGCTTGGCCATCCTGCGGGCCACCTCGATCGCCCGCTTCTGCACCAACGGGACTTCCTCGAGGGGCATCTCGACGCCGAGATCCCCTCGGGCGACCATGATCCCGTCGAACGCGCGCAGGATGCCGGGCAGGTTGGCCACCGCCTGGGGCTTCTCGATCTTCGCCAGGACCGGTCGGCGCACTCCGACGTCCTCCATCACCTCGTGCACGCGGATGACGTCGGAGGGCTCCCGTACGAACGACAGCGCGATCCAGTCGGCACCCGCTTTCAATGCCCAGGCCAGGTCTTCCTCGTCCTTCTCGGACAACGCGGGCACGCTGACCGGCACGCCGGGCAGGTTGATGCCCTTGTTGTTGGAGATCGTGCCCCCCTCGATCACCTCGGTCACCACATCGGTCTCGGTGACCGAAACGGCCCGCAGCGCGATCTTCCCGTCGTCGACCAGCAGCCGGTCCCCCGGCGACACATCGCCCGGCAGCCCCTTGAACGTGGTGGACACGCGATCGCCGTCGCCGTCGACGTCGTCCGTCGTGATCGTGAAGGTGTCGCCCTCGTTGAGCAGCACCGGGCCGGTCGCGAACCGGCCCGTCCGGATCTTGGGTCCCTGCAGGTCGACGAGGATGCCGACCTCTCGGCCCACCTCGCGGGCCGCGCTCCGGACACCCTCCAGCTGTCGCTCGGCGTCCTCCACGCTGCCGTGGGACCGGTTGATGCGTGCCACATCCATCCCGGCCTCGACGAGGGCGCGCAATCGCTCCGGATCCTCGGTGGCGGGGCCGATGGTGCAGACGATCTTGGCTCGACGCATGGGCACAGTGTACGAGCGCGATCCGACTGCCTCGACACGTGATTTCGACGCCGAGGAGGCGAGCACGCGAACTCCCCGACCCCGCCCTTCCCGTGCCGACCGCGCAGGTGCGGACGCGATGGACCGGCGCGGAACGAGGCGATCAGACCGTGAGAGGGCGGTCCGTCGGGTTCACCGGCCGGTGCAGTTGGGAGTGACCGCTCAGCCACTCATCGACACCGCGAGCGGCCGAGCGCCCCTCGGCGATGGCCCACACGATCAGGGACTGCCCCCGGCCACAGTCGCCGGCCACGAAGACCCCCGGAACACTCGACATGAAGTCGTCGTCGCGCACCACGTTGCCGCGCTCGTCCAAGTCCACGCCGAGCTGCTCCAACAGGCCCTCACGCTGCGGGCCGGTGAAGCCCATCGCGAGCAGCACGAGCTGCGCGGGGATGACCCGCTCGGTGTCCGCCACCGGCTGGAACCGTCCGTCGGCGAAGTGCACCTCGCTGATCCTCAGGCCGGACACGTGGCCCGCCTCGTCGCCCAGGAACTCGCCGGTGCTCACCGAGTAGAGCCGTTCGCCCCCCTCGGCGTGGGCGCTCGCGACCCGGAAGATCATCGGGTATGTCGGCCACGGCTGGGAGCCCGGGCGGGTCTCGGGCGGGTGCGGAAGGATCTCCAGGGAGGTCACGGACCGGGCACCCTGCCGGTGGGCGGTGCCGATGCAGTCCGCACCCGTGTCGCCGCCGCCGATCACCACCACGTCCTTGCCGGTCGCGAGGATCTGGTCGGGCACCTCCTGGTCGAGGGCCGCCCGGTTGGCCTGCGGCAGGTAGGTCATCGCCTGCACGATCCCGTCCAGCTCGCGCCCGGGCACCGGCAGGTCCCGCGGCACCGTGGAGCCGATCGCGAGCACGACGGCGTCGAAGCGGCGACGCAGCTCCTGGCCCGTGATGTCTCCGCCGACGTCCACGCCGGAGCGGAACCGGGTTCCCTCGGCGCGCATCTGCGCGAGCCTGCGGTCGAGGATGTGCTTCTCCATCTTGAACTCGGGGATCCCGTACCGGAGCAGCCCACCCGGCTTGTCCGCCCGCTCGTAGACCGCCACCGTGTGGCCGACGCGCGTGAGCTGCTGGGCGGCGGCCAGGCCCGCGGGTCCGGAGCCGATCACGGCGACCGTGCGGCCGGTGAGCCGCTCGATCTGCTGCGGCATCACGCGACCGTCGTCGAAGGCGCGCTCGATCGTCGTGACCTCGATCTGCTTGATGGTCACCGCGGGCTGGTTGATCCCCAGCACGCAAGCCGTCTCGCAGGGCGCCGGGCACAGCCGCCCCGTGAACTCCGGGAAGTTATTGGTCACGTGCAGCCGCTCGATCGCGTCGGCCCAGCGGTCCTGATAGGCGAAGTCGTTCCACTCCGGGATGATGTTGCCCAGCGGGCAACCGCTGTGGCAGAACGGGATCCCGCAGTCCATGCATCGGCTGGCCTGCTCGCGCAGGTCCTCCACCGGCTGGGGTTCGTAGACCTCGCGCCAGTCCTTGATCCGGATCGGCACCGGCCGGTACGCCGGCAGCGAGCGCTCGCGGTGCTTGAGGAAGCCTTGCGGGTCAGCCACGGGATGCCTCCATGATCCGCTCCCACACGTGGGAGCCGTCGAGATCCAGTCCATCCGCCTCCGCGGCGGCGCGCACGTCGAGGACGCGCTGGTAGTCGCGGGGCAACACCAGCGAGATCCGGTCGCGGGCCGCGGGCCAGGACTCCAGCAGGCCCGCCGCCACCGGCGAACCGGTCTCCTCAGCGTGCCGGCGCAGCAGGGTCTCCACCCGGTCGGCGTCGTCGTCGCGCAGCGGCAGGACGTCCACCAGCTCCGGGTTGACCCGCGTCGCCACGAGGTCCAGGACGTATGCGACGCCGCCGGACATGCCCGCGCCGAAGTTGCGGCCGGTCGGCCCGAGGACCAGCACCGTACCGCCGGTCATGTATTCACACCCGTGGTCCCCGACGCCCTCCACGACTGCGACCGCGCCGGAGTTGCGCACGCAGAACCGCTCACCGGCGGTGCCGCGCAGCAGGATCTCCCCGGACGTGGCGCCGTAGCCCACGACGTTGCCGGCGATCACGTTGCGCTCGGCCACGAGGGTGGCCTCCTGCGGCGGGCGCACGGTGACCCGCCCGCCCGACAGGCCCTTGCCGACATAGTCGTTCGCCTCGCCGAACAAGTGCAGTGTCACGCCCGCGGGCAGGAACGCCCCGAGCGACTGCCCCGCCTGGCCGGTGAGCTCGACCTGGATCGTGTCCTCCGGCAAGCCGTCGTGGTGCGCCTTGGTGACTTCATGCCCGAGCATCGTCCCGACCGTGCGGTTGACGTTGCGGATGCGCGCCTGGATGCGCACCCGCTCGCCGCGCTCGATCGCCGGCGCCGCGCCCGCGATCAGCTCGTTGTCCAGCGCGGCGGCGAGGCCGTGGTCCTGGGCCTGCGAGCAGTAGCGGGTCGAGCCGTCGTGCGGCACGGCCTCGTGAAGGATCGGGGTCAGGTCCAGCCCGGAGGCCTTCCAGTGCTCAACGGCCTTGCGGGTATCCAGCGCCGAACTCTGCCCGATCGCCTCCTGGAGGCTGCGGAATCCCAGGGACGCGAGCAATTCGCGGACCTCCTCCGCGATGTACTCGAAGAACGTCTCGACGAACTCCGGCTTGCCGGTGAAGCGCTCCCGCAACTCCGGGTTCTGGGTGGCGACCCCCACGGGGCAGGTGTCGAGGTGGCAGACCCGCATCATGACGCAGCCCGACACGACCAGCGGGGCGGTCGCGAAGCCATACTCCTCCGCGCCGAGCAACGCGGCGATGACCACGTCCCGGCCCGTCTTGAGCTGGCCGTCGGTCTGCACGACGATCCGGTCGCGCAGCTGGTTGAGCACCAGCGTCTGCTGGGTCTCGGCGAGGCCGAGCTCCCAGGGAGCGCCCGCGTGCTTCAGCGAGGTCAGCGGCGAGGCGCCGGTGCCGCCGTCGTGGCCGGAGATCAGCACGACGTCGGCGTGCGCCTTCGAGACGCCGGCGGCGACGGTGCCGACGCCGACCTCCGCCACGAGCTTGACGTGGATGCGCGCGCTGGGGTTCGCGTTCTTCAGGTCGTGGATCAGCTGGGCCAGGTCCTCGATCGAATAGATGTCGTGGTGCGGCGGCGGGCTGATCAGCCCCACGCCCGGCGTACTGTGCCGGGTCTTGGCCACCCACGGGTAGACCTTCGCGCCGGGCAGCTGGCCGCCCTCACCGGGCTTGGCGCCCTGGGCCATCTTGATCTGGATGTCGTCGGACTCGGTGAGGTAGAGGCTGGTCACGCCGAACCTGCCCGAGGCGACCTGCTTGATCGCGCTGCGCCGCGTCGGGTCGAGCAGGCGATCGACGTCCTCGCCGCCCTCACCGGTGTTGGACTTGCCGCCGAGCCGGTTCATCGCGACCGCGAGGGTCTCGTGGGCCTCCTGGCTGATCGAGCCGTAGCTCATCGCCCCGGTGGAGAACCGCTTGACGATCTCGCTGACCGGTTCGACCTCCTCCAGGGGCACCGGGCTGCGACCCTTCGCATCGAACTCGAAGAGGCCGCGCAGCGTCATCAGCCGGGACGCCTGGTCGTTGACCCGCGATGTGTACTGCCGGAACTCGTCATAGCGCCGGTTACGGGTCGAGTGCTGCAGGCGGAAGACCGTCTCGGGGTCGAAGAGGTGCTCCTCCCCCTCGCGGCGCCACTGGTATTCCCCGCCGACCCACAGCGTGCGGTGCGGGCGGGAAACCCCGTCCGGCGGGTACGCGTGCTCGTGCCGGATCGCGACCTCACGGGCGATCACGTCCAAGCCCACACCGCCGAGCCGGCTCGTCGTGCCGGTGAAGTACTTGTCGACGACCTCCTGGCTGAGCCCGATGCACTCGAAGACCTGCGCCCCGCGATAACTCGCGACGGTGGAGATACCCATCTTCGACATCACCTTCAGCACGCCCTTGCCGAGCGCCTTGATCAGGTTCGCGACGGCCTTCTCGCTGGTCACGCCGACCAGCGCCCGCGAGCGAACCATGTCCTCGACGGTCTCCATCGCCAGGTATGGGTTCACGGCGGCCGCGCCGTAGCCGATGAGCAGGGCCACGTGGTGGACCTCCACGACGTCGCCCGCGGTGACGATGAGGCCCACCTGGGTGCGCGTCTTCTCACGGATGAGGTGGTGGTGGACCGCAGCCGTCAGCAGGAGCGAGGGGATCGGCGCCTTGTCCGGCGTCGAGTCGCGGTCCGAGAGCACCACGAACCGCGCGCCCCGGCGGATCGCCCGCGAGACCTCCTTGAAGATCATCTCGAGGCGGGCCGCCATCGCCTTGCCGCCGCCCGCGACGTCATACAGGCCGGAGACGACCACGGTCCGGCCGCCCTGGCCCCAGTCGTCGGCGCCCAGGTTGACGATCTTGGCGAGCTCGTCGTTGTCGATCACCGGGAACGGCAGCGTCACCATCCGGGCGTGGTCCTGCGTGGCGTCCAGCAGGTTGAGCTCCGGACCCATCGAGTACGCGATCGAGGTGACCAGCTCCTCGCGGATCGCGTCCAGCGGCGGGTTCGTGACCTGCGCGAACAGCTGGCTGAAGTAGTCGAACAGCAGCCGCGGCCGCTGGCTCAGCACCGCGATCGGGGTGTCGGTGCCCATCGACCCCAAGGCCTCGACGCCGGTGAGTGCCATTGGCTTGAGCAGCAGGCGCAGGTCCTCGTGGGTGTAGCCGAAGGTCTGCTGGCGCCGGGCCACCGACGACGGCGGGTGCACGATGTGCTCCCGCTCGGGCAGGTCGGCCAGCCGGGTCAGGTTGCCCAGCCACTCCTCATACGGGTGCTCCTGCGCGAGCGCCGTCTTGACCTCGTCGTCGGAGATGATCCGCCCCTGCGCGGTGTCGACCAGGAACATCTTCCCGGGGGCGAGGCGGCCCTTCTCGACCACGCGCTCCGGCGCGATGTCCAGCACGCCGGCCTCGCTGCCCAGGACGACCAGGCCGTCGCTGGTCACCCAGTACCGGCCGGGCCGCAGGCCGTTGCGGTCCAGGACCGCGCCGATGAGCGTGCCGTCGGTGAAGGCCACGCAGGCGGGTCCGTCCCAGGGCTCCATCAGGCAGGAGTGGAAGCGGTAGAACGCCCGCCGCGCCGGATCCATCTCGGCGTGGTTCTCCCACGCCTCGGGGATCATCATCAGCACGGCGTGCGGCAGGCTGCGGCCGCCGAGGTGCAGCAGCTCCAGCACCTCGTCGAAGCTCGCCGAATCCGACCCGGTCGGGTCGCAGATCGGGAACAGCCGGGTGAGGTCGCCGGGGATCAGGTCGCTGGCCAGCACCGACTCGCGGGAGGCCATCCAGTTGCGGTTGCCCCGCACCGTGTTGATCTCGCCGTTGTGCGCCATCATCCGGTACGGGTGCGCCAGCGGCCAGCTCGGGAACGTGTTGGTCGAGAACCGGCTGTGCACCAGCGCGAGCTCGCTGACCACCCGCTCGTCGTGCAGGTCGGGGAAGAAGTGGTCCAGCTGGTCGGTGGTGAGCATCCCCTTGTAGACGAGGGTGCGGCTGGACAACGACGGGAAGTACGTGCCGACGGTGTGCTCGACGCGTTTGCGCGCGCAGAACGCCAGCCGGTCGAGCTCGATGCCGCGCGCGCCGTCGTGGGCCTCGTCGCCCGCGAGGAACAGGTGAACGAAGTGCGGCATGATGTCGCGGGCCACCTGCCCGACGATCTCCGGGCGGTGCGGCACGTCCCGCCACGCGATGACCCGCAGGCCCTCCTCGTGCGCGATCTGGGCGATCTGCGCCATGGCCTCGGCCCGCTCGTCGCGGTCCTGCGGCAGGTAGGCCATCCCGACCGCGTACTCCCCGACCGGCGGCAGCTCGTCGGTGACGTCCTCCTCCTCCAGCACCGCGCGGAGGAAGGCGTCCGGGACCTGGAGGAGCAGGCCGGCGCCGTCGCCGACGAGCGGGTCCGCGCCGGTGGCCCCTCGGTGATCCAGGTTGCGCAGCGCCTCGAGGGCCATCTCGACGATGTCGTGCCCGGGGGTCCCGCGCAGCGTGGCGACCATGGCCACCCCGCAGGCGTCGTGCTCGAACGCCGGGTCGTACAGCCCGGTGGGGCCGGGGTTGGCGGAGAATGTCCGACCGGACACGGAGGGTCACCGTCCTCACGTCGTGTGGCGGACCCCGCGAAGGGCCCGCGAAGCGGGGCCCCGCAAGGCCGGCGTGGTGGAAAAGGAGGGGAAAGGCCGCGCGACCCGACTCCGGAGTGAGGACCGCCGCGCACACCAGGCGCCAGCGGCCGGTGCCCGGCCACTCTAACGGCGCCGACCCACCGCGTCACGCTCAGCCCACGACTGCGGTGCAGCTCACCTGCCTGGCTCCCTCACCTGCCCGGCTCCCTCACCTGCCCGGCTCCCTCGCCGGGATCCACGACGGAGGAATCGTCTCGCTCACCGCGAGCCACTACCGGGGCCCGTTCGCGGCGGCGCGCCAGCCACGCGAACCACGCTGCGGCGCCGACGAAGACGACGATCGAGGTCCACGCGTTGAGCCGCAGCCCGAGCACGTGGGTGGCTTCGTCGATCCGCAGGTTCTCGGTCCCGAAACGCCCCAGGGTGTAGGCCATGAGGTAGGCGGCGAAGAGCTGGCCGTCCGTCCAGCGCCGCTCCCCCGCCGACGTGCGCCACCGATCGAGGCCGAACAGCACCGCCGCGATCAGCAGGCACCACAGGGATTCGTACAGGAAGGTGGGGTGGAACGTGCCGATGACGATCGGCTGGCCGGCGGCGTCGGTGACCGCGCGGCCCGCAGCGAAGTCCCACTGGTGAATCACCAGCCCCCACGGGAGGTCGGTGGGGCCGCCGTAGAGCTCGTTGTTGAACCAGTTGCCCCACCGGCCCACCGC
>CAKUSI010000073.1 GCA_934678955.1 uncultured Austwickia sp.
CTCACCATGGCCGAAGGCATCCGCCTCACCGCGAACCTCTTCCGCAACGAACTCCCCACCTCCTGCTGCGCCTGACAGCAGACAGCGCCCCACATCGAACCGACGCCTCGACGGGGCCACTTCAAAACGTCACCCCGGGGCCAGATCAGGTTGACAAAGTCAGACAGGCGACGTTCCTGTGGCTTATCGGTGACGTGTCGCCGACGACCGGACGGGCACGCAGGCTCCCCGTCGACGGGTATTGGCCTGCGCTGGGGCTCGTCGTCGAGTTCCAGGAGAAGCAGCACACCGTGGCCGTCCCGCTGTTCGACCGTCGCGCGACCGTCTCCGGTGTGCCCCGTGGCGAGCAGCGGCGGCTCTACGACCAGCGAAAGGCGGAGATCCTGCCGCAGCAGGGTATCCGGCTCGTCGTGATCCACAAGTCGGAGTTCACGACCAAGGCCGACAGGATCGTGCGCGATCATGAGCGCGACATCGCCGTCGTCCGCGGCCGCCTTGTCTGACCTCGGAAGCCCGCCAGAGACCAGTACACGTCTGGCACATCGAGGCTGACCCCGCCTGACGGCGGGCTCAGTGGCTCACCTCTTTGACGAGAGAGGCGGTGCGGGGTGTCGGTTTCGATGCGGGTCATGGGTGCGGGGGACGGCTACAAGTACCTGCTCCGCACCGTGGCATCCGCCGACGGCGAGCGGGCGCTCTCGACCCCGCTGACCCGCTATTACGCCGAGCAGGGCACTCCACCCGGCTGCTGGATGGGCGGCGGCCTTGCCGCGCTCGGGAACGGCGAGATCCACGAGGGTGCGCAGGTGTCCGAGGCGCAGCTCCAGCTCCTGCTGGGTATGGGCCTTGACCCGGTGACTGGCGATCCGCTGGGGAAGGCGTACCCGGTGTTCCCGGCCGTTGAGGATCGGATCGCCACGCGGCTCGCCCGGCTCGATCCGGCGCTGGGCGCGGCGGAGCGCGCCGAGGCAGTCGCGGTGATCGAGGCGGAGGAATCGGCGCGCAGGTCGCGGCGGGCGGTCGCGGGTTTTGACTTCACGTTCTCACTGCCGAAGTCCGCATCGGTGCTTTGGGGTCTCGCGGACGCGGCGACTCAGGCGCGGATCGCAGAGGCGCACCACGCGGCCGTTGCGGAGGTTGTTGCGTTTATGGAGCGGGAGATTGCGGCGACGCGTTCGGGCGCAACCTCCCGCGACGGCGCGGTTGCGCAGGTGGAAGTGACAGGGCTGATCGCCACCGCGTTCGATCACTTCGATTCGCGGGCGGGTGATCCGCAGTTGCACACGCATGTGGTGGTGAGCAACAAGGTGTGCACCCTGTTCGACGGCAAGTGGCGGTCGCTGGACAGCCGGCCGCTGCACGCGGCGACCGTGGCGCTGAGCGAGCTGCACAACGCGGTCTTCGCCGACCACCTCACCCGCGCGCTCGGCGTCGGCTGGGAGCGGCGCGAGCGGGGAACCGACCGCAACCCGGTGTGGGCGGTCGCCACGGTGCCGGAGGAGTTGGTCGCGGAGTTCTCGTCCCGGTCCCGGCACATCGACATCGAGAAGGACCGACTGATCGCCGAGTACGAGATCGCGCACGGGCACGCGCCGTCGCGGGAGACGATCATCCGGCTGCGGCAGCAGGCGGCGCTGGCAACCCGGCCCGACAAGGAAGTCCGCCCACTCGCCGACCTCGCCCAGGAGTGGCGCACCCGAGCGAGCCGACTGCTGGGCCGGGACGCAACCGAATGGGCGCGAGAAGCCGTCGCGGTCGAGCCCGCGAAGCTCCTGCGCGCGGAGGACGTGCCGCTGGAGCGGATCGCCAGGCTCGGCGCGTCGGTGGTCGCCGCGGTTGCCGAGAAGCGCACGACGTGGAGCCACTGGAATCTCTACGCCGAGGCCGCACGCCAGACGATGGGCTGGCGCTTCACCGCCACCGAGGACCGCGAGGCGATCACGGGGATGGTCATCGACGCCGCGGAGCAGGCGTCCATCCGGCTCACGCCGCCCGAGCTGGCCTCTAGCCCCGCCGCGTTCCAGCGCGCGGACGGGACGAGCATGTTCCGCCCCCGCAACGCCGCCCGCTACAGCGGTGCCGCGGTGCTCGCCGCCGAGGACCGGCTGCTTGCACGCTCCCGCGAGCAGGTTGCACCGCGCCTGGCCGACGCAACCATCGCGCACGCGCTGCAACCCCACCGTGGGCGCACGCTCGGCGACGACCAGCGCGCGGCGCTCGCAGCGATTGCGTCGTCAGGCCGGATGCTCGACCTGCTCGTCGGCCCCGCGGGGGCAGGCAAGACCACCGCGCTGCGCGCGTTGCGGCGCGCATGGGAGGCCGAGCACGGACACGGCTCAGTCATCGGCCTGGCACCGTCCGCGGTCGCGGCCGAAGTGCTGGCCGGTGACCTCGGCATCCCGACGGAGAACACCGCGAAGTGGTGGCAGACCTACCGCGACAGCGGCATCGGGTTCGCTGCTGGGCAGCTCGTGATCGTGGACGAGGCATCCCTTGCCGGGACGCTCGCGCTCGACCGGCTCGTGCGCGTCGCGGTCGAGGCCGGAGCCAAGGTGCTGCTCGTAGGCGACCCCGCGCAGCTCCAGTCCGTTGACGCCGGGGGAGCGTTCGGGATGCTCGTCGCCGACCGCGACGATGTGCCCGAGCTGACGGACGTGCGCCGCATTGCCGCAGCTTGGGAGAAGGACGCTACCCTCGACCTGCGCCACGGGCGCGTCGAAGCCATCGACATCTACCAGGCCCACGGGCGTATCCACGCAGGGGAGGCCGAGCGCATGGCTGACGCCGCCTACGCTGCGTGGCAGCGCGACCGCGCCACAGGACTGGCGAGCATCCTCATCGCCGAGTCGAGCGCGATGGTCACTACCCTGAACCAGCGCGCCCGCGCCGACCTCATCCTCGCCGGGCAGGTCGATGCGCGCGCCGAGGTACGGCTGCACGACGGCACGCAAGGCTCCATCGGGGACGCGATTATCACCCGCCGCAACGACCGTGCGCTGCGTACCGGGCGCGGCTGGGTGCGCAACGGCAGCCGGTGGACGATCACCGCCATCGGCGCCGACGGATCGCTGCGGGCGCGTCCCGCCGGACGGCGCTGGGGCGCGACCGTGCGGCTTCCCGCCGCGTACGTCGCCGAGCACGTCGAACTCGGCTACGCCGTCACCGCGTACCGGGCGCAAGGCGTCACCGTCGACACCGGACACACGCTCATCGAGCCCGGCGCGACGCGCGAGAACTTCTACGTCGCCATGACCCGCGGAAGGCTCGGGAACACCGCCTACGTCTCGATCAACCGTCCCGACGACGACCACATCCATCCGCCTACCCAGGACACCAAGGCAGTCGCGGCGCGCAGGGTGCTCGCCGGGGTGCTCCAGCACGTCGGCACAGAACTTTCCGCCCGCCAGACGATAGCCGCCGAGCAGGACGCCTGGCGCTCGGTCGGCCAGCTCGCCGCCGAGTACGAGACCATCGCCGCCGCCGCACAACAGCCACGGTGGGAGGCTCTGCTGCGAAGGACGCGGCTCACCGAGGCCGAGGCATCCGCAGCAATCGACTCGACCGCGTTCGGCGTGCTCAGCGCAGAGCTGCGCCGAGCCGAAGCCGACGGCTACGATGCCGAGCGCCTTCTGAGCGCTCTCGTCGCTTCTCGTCCGCTCAATGACGCGGGCGATGTGGCCGCGGTGCTCCACGAGCGGGTGATCCGCGCCCTGGAGCACACGAACGGCGCGGGGCGCGTGCGCCAGCCCGCCACGCCCATCGCCGGAGTCGTCACTCCCGCGCTCGGCCCGATGGACGACGATATGCGCAGCGCACTCCGTGAACGTGCCGCGCTCATCGAGCAGCGAGCAGACGCGCTCGTCACCGAGGCCGTCGAGTCCTCGGGGGAGTGGATCTCGGGACTCGGGATGGAACCCTCTGATCCGCAGCTCGCCGCACTTTGGCGACGCGAGGCACGCACCGTCGCGGCCTATCGCGACAAGTACGGCATCGCCGTGGCCAGGGGGCTCGGCCTTGTCGGCGATGCTGCTTCGCAACGCGCAGACGCGGCACGAGCACGCGCCGCGACCCTTCGCGCGCAACAGCTCGCGGTACGCGCGGCAGAACCTGGACCGACCACCCGCAGTCTCAGGGTCGCTGGGCCGCGCCTGTAAGGGCAAAACGGGCATGCTCAGCGACTGCTCATTGCGAGCCGACATGCCACTGGGCTGGAGTGCGCGCCAGACGCGGGGCTCCTTACTTGGCGCTCTCGCGACTCCCGCCGCATCCCTTCCGCGTCTCGCGGGTCGGGTGTACCCTGATCTTGAGGTAGTAGCCACGATTTCTAGGTCGCTTGCGACGGTCCCTCGGGACACTCACCACATGATCTACCTCCTCGGCGGAGCTACGCACCCTCTCGGGAGGCGGACATCGTGTTCCGACTGCTCTGGAATCTCAGCATCCGGGTTCGGCTGTTCCTGCGGACGTACATGCCGACGAACATCCTGCTCGACGCGCTGCACACGCGCCGCGGCCTGAAGTGGGGCGCGCCCGCCATGCTCATCGCCGTGCTGTACCTGCTCGGCGCGTGGCTGCTGACGGTGTGGATCGCCGACGGCGGGCCGGGCTGGCTGAACCTGGTCGTGCTGCTGTTCATCTGGAACGCGCTGAAGTTCCTCGTCAACGGCCCGATCACCCTCATCATCCTGATCCGGGCTCGCCGCGCCGAGCGGCGCCAAGCCTTCGAGCAGAAGTCGGCGGCTTACGCGATGGGCGGGCCTCCTCCGGTGCTCGCCTCTACGAGAGGCTGACAAGCCCCGCTGTCGCGCCTCTCATACCGCAGGCCGCGCGAAAGGGGGGAGGGAGCGACCGAGGCGCTACCGCGCTAGCGCGCCGATTAGCCGACTCCGGCTGTTCGTTGGACGCCGTCAGGCGCAAGAAGCACCGACGCGTGGAAGGTTCGGAGTTGGCATCGACGGGGGGCCACTCATGGCACATAGAATCCGACGACGATGACGATAGAGCACTTTCTGGGGGCTACGGATGACCGTCGTGCTGGTGCTGAACGCGGGCTCCTCCTCGATCAAGTGGCGGCTGGTCGACGGGCAGTCCGGAACGGCAATCCGGGGCGGCACCGTGGAACGGCTCGGTCACGATGCCTCCGAGGGAACGGGGCACGGTGCCGCGATCCGGGATCTGCTTGCCGAGCTGCGCCATGAACCTGTCGGCGTCATCGGTCACCGGGTGGTGCACGGCGGCAGCCGGTTCGATTCCGCGACGCTGATCACCGACGAGGTGGAGCAGCAGATCGACGATCTCGCCGCCTTGGCGCCGCTGCACAACCCAGTCAATCTCGCGGGCATCCGCGCCGCCCGCGCCGTGTTCCCCGGCGTCCCGAACGTGGCGGTGTTCGATACCGCGTTCCACCGCACCCTGCCCCCGGCAGCCACCGCCTATGCGCTGCCGCCGGAGCTCGTCCGGCAGCATCGGATCCGCCGGTACGGGTTCCACGGCATCTCCTACCAATACGTCTCCGCCCGGGCGGCCGAGCGGCTGGGGCGGCCGCTGTCGGAGCTGCGGCTGATCGTCTTCCATCTGGGGAACGGCGCCTCCGCCTGCGCGATCGCCGGCGGGCGGTCCGTGGACACCTCGATGGGCATGACGCCCTTGGCAGGACTCGTCATGGGCACCCGCGCCGGCGACCTCGATCCCGGAGTGCTCATCGCCCTCGGCCGAGCGGGCCTCGGATGGGACGAGCTTGAGGAGCTGCTGACCCGCGAGAGCGGCTTGCGCGCTTTGGCCGGCACCGAGGACATGCGCGACATCCACGCGGCTGCGGTCGCCGGCGATCCCGCCGCGACTGCGGCGCTGGAGGTCTACCACTACCGGCTGCGGCACTACCTCGGCGCCTACCTCGGCCAGCTCGGCGGCGCCGACGCGATCGTGTTCACCGGCGGTGTCGGCGAGAATGCCCCGGCGACCCGCGCCGCCGCCGTCTCCGGCATGGAGCGTCTCGGGATTCGCCTCGACGACGAGCGCAACCGCGCGACGGCGGGGCGGGAGGCGCGGACGGTCTCCGACTCCCGCTCCCCGACCGCCGTCCTGGTCGTGCCCACAAACGAGGAGCTCGAGATCGCCCGGCAGTCTCTAGCCGCGGTGACTCGGCCCGACGCTGATCCAGCAGGGCCGGTCTAGTTCCCGAGCCGCTGCAGGATGTCCTTCATCTGATCGATTTCTTGTTGCTGGGACTCGACGATCTCGCCGCAGAGGTCTTTGATCTCCAGGTCGGTGATGTTCGACTGTTCGCAGAGCAGGATGGCTCGGGAGTGGTGGGGGATCATCGAGTCCAGGAACTGCTGGTTTCCCACGAACGTCGCGGCCCTTCCCATGAAGAACGCGCCGACCGTGAGCAGGGCGAATGCGACGATGAGCCCGATGTTGAGCGGCTTGTTCGGGAACATGCGCCACATGATCGCGATCATGATGATGCCCATCGGGAACACCATCATCAGGGCCATGTAGAGGTTGCTGATGTTCAGGTAGAGATCGCCGACGACGTTGATCAGTGCGAACGTGAAGAAGTACATCACCACCAGGCTCAGGGCCAGCGCGATGAGCAGGCGCAGGTAGCTCTTCGCACCGCCGGTGTGCGAGGCCCGTTCGTGCGGGGTGTGGTCGCTCACAGCAGGCCGAGCAGCTTCTCGCAGGCCTGCTCGCACGTCCGGCAGGCTTCCGCGCACACCCGGCAGTGCTCGTGCATGCCGGCGTGCTGTTCGCATTCGTCGGCGCAGGCCGCGCACGCGGTGCGGCAGGCTTCCAGGGTGGCTCGCGTGACGTTCGCGTCGTAGCCGGTGCGCCGCGACAGGATGCGACCGGTTGTCTCGCATAGGTCCGCGCAGTCGAGGTTGGTCCTCACACACTTGGTGAGGTCGGCGATCATGTCCTCGCTCAAACAGGCGTCGGCGCACGCGCTGCACGCCTGGGCGCAGTCGACGCAGGCCTGAATGCAGGCCAGTAGTGCCGCCTGATCGAGGTCTCCCAGATCCTTCGGGTGGGTCCGGAGCATCAGATCCGCGATGGTCATCTCAGTCCTCCTTCTCGTCGGCCCGTATCGGGTCGGTTGCGAAGAACCGTAGGCCGGGCGGCAGCGGTCGACGACCGGCTTGCATACGCTAGGGGGGTATGTTATGAGGAGTCCTGCCTTCCACACCCGGGCAGTAGGCGCCCGGGAGCGGCGACCGGCGCTAGAGCCGGTCGAGGATGAAGTCGACCCGCTCCTGCGCCCCGAGCACTGGGACGTGCACGATCGGGAACGGCAGCGCCGCGTATACCTCGGTGAGCAGGTGATGGATCCGCTGCTGGGCGGCGGTGTCCTCGGTGCGGGCGTAGTCCGGCGCCAGCGGCAGCAGGTCCAGGATGAACGTCGTGCGGTAGTCCACCTGCTCGAGCGCGGCCACCAGGATCGGGTCGGGTTCGAGCTGCAGGAAGCGGTAGTAGGCCAGCGAGTCTGGGATGGCCCGGTCCAGAAACACCGTCGTGGCGGGATCGAGGGCGGCTTCCTCGGCGAGCTGCATGTCCAGCACGCCGCGCTGGAACTCGCGCTGCTTGGCGCGGACCTCCTCGACGGTTCGCCCCTCGATGCGCTGGAGATCGATGTAGTGGCGGGCGTGCTCGATGGTGGTGGTGTAGCCGCGGTCGCGTAGCAGGTTCACGGTCGTGGTCTTGCCCGAGCTAGGCCCACCGGTGATGACGTACCAGTTAGTCACGTTCGCCCTTTCAATTTGCGTTCTCCGGGAATATTTGGACTGACATGTACCCTATACCCCTAGTAGGTATATGGTCAGGTAGGAGGTGGTCGGAATGGCACACGGATACGTGGATGACAAGCAGGCGCTGCTGGCGCGGTTGCGTCGTGCGGAGGGTCAGGTGCGCGGGATCGCGCGGATGGTCGATGAGGACGTGTACTGCATCGACATCCTCACCCAGGTCTCCGCGGTGACGAAGGCGCTGGAGTCGGTCGCGCTGACCCTGCTCGAGGATCACCTCGGGCACTGCGTCGCCCAGGCGACCGCCGAGGGTGGCCCCGTCGCGGAGGAGAAGCTGCGTGAGGCGAACGCCGCGATCGCGCGGCTGGTCCGCTCCTAAACATTCGTCCCCACAAACATTCATTCAATGCTCGCGAAGGGAGCACATCATGACCGGACAGGGATTCCAGGACCTCGGACTGCAGGCGACTAGCGGCGGCGGTTGCGCGTGTTGCAGCCCGACCACGCACGGCACCGCGGCGAAGGCCGAGGCTGCACCGCCGGCTCAGCCTGGGGTGGGTGGCGTGTCGGCGCAGTTCCTGGTGGAAGGGATGACCTGCTCGCATTGCGTGCGCAGTGTGACCGAGGAGGTCTCCGCCATCGACGGCGTCTCCGGCGTCGAGGTCGATCTGCACGCGGGCGGCGTCTCGACGGTGACCGTGTCCAGCACCGCCCCGGTGGACGCTGCCCGCGTGAGGGAGGCGGTCGAGGAGGCCGGATACAGCCTCGCCAGCGCGTCATGAGTACGGCTACGGATGTCGATCTCGACATCACCGGGATGACGTGCGCGTCGTGCGCGACGCGGGTCGAGCGGAAGCTGAACAAGCTGCCCGGGGTGGAGGCGACCGTCAACTTCGCCACCGAGAAGGCCCGTGTCCACGCCGAGTCCCCGGTGGCGGTGGAGGAGCTGATCGCGGCCATCGAGCAGGCGGGGTACGGGGCGACCGTTCCTGCCCCACCCGCCACCGACCCCGTCGAGGGGCAAGCTGGTGCGCCTCGCGATGAGGAGCTGCTGTCGTTGCGGCAGCGGCTAATCATCTCGACGCTTCTGGCGGTGCCCGTCGGGGTGCTGTCGATGATCCCTGCGCTGCAGTTCACCTCCTGGCAGTGGCTCGCCCTGACCCTCGCCGCCCCCGTGGTGGTGTGGGGGGCATGGCCGTTCCACCGGGCCGCGGCGATCAACGCCCGCCACGGCGCGGCCACGATGGACACCCTGATCAGCGTCGGCGTGCTGGCCGCGTTCGGCTGGTCGCTGTATGCGCTGTTCTTCGGCGGCGCCGGGATGCCAGGGATGCGGATGAGCGTCACCTTCGTCGGCACCCCGCAGTCCGGCGGTCACGAGGTATACCTGGAGGTCGCCGCGCTGGTGACCGTGTTCATCCTGCTCGGCCGCTACCTCGAGGTCCGCGCCAAGCGGCAGTCCGGGGAAGCGCTTCGAGCCCTGCTCGAGCTCGGCGCGAAGGACGCGGTGGTCCTCCGGACAGGCGTCGAGCAGCGCATCCCCGTCGGCCAGCTCGTCCCCGGCGACCGCGTCGTGGTGCGGCCGGGCGAGAAGATCCCCGCCGACGGCCTGGTCGCCGAGGGCGTCTCGGCGGTGGACGAGTCGATGCTCACCGGCGAGTCCGTGCCGGTGGAAGTCGGCCCCGGCTCCCGCGTCGTCGGCGCGACCGTGAACACCGGCGGTCGCCTGCTGGTGGAGATCACCCGCGTCGGAGCGGACACCGAGCTGGCCCGGATGGCCCGGCTGGTCGAGGAGGCGCAGACCGGCAAGGCGCAGGTGCAGCGCCTCGCCGATCGGGTCTCGGCGATCTTCGTGCCCGTCGTCATCGTCCTCTCGTTGGCCGCGTTCGCCGGCTGGCTGATCGCCGGAGCCGGGCTGGAGGTCGCCTTCACCGCCGCGGTGACGACCCTGATCATCGCGTGCCCGTGCGCGCTCGGGCTGGCGACGCCGACCGCGTTGCTGGTGGGAACCGGCCGCGGCGCGCAGCTGGGCATCCTGATCCGCGGACCGCAGGTGCTGGAGCAGACCCGCCGCATCGACACCGTCGTGCTGGACAAGACCGGCACGGTCACCGCCGGCACCATGACCGTCACCGGCATCCACCCCGCCGAAGGCACCGACCCGGCGGAACTGCTCCGAGTCGCCGCCGCGCTGGAGCACGGCTCAGAGCACCCCATCGGCCGCGCCATCACCGCCGCCGCGACCGTTGCGGCAGGCGCGGTGGAGTCCTTCTCCGCCGAAGCCGGTCAGGGCGTGCACGGCATCGTCGAGGGCCGGATGGTCGCTGCCGGCCGCGCCTCGTGGATCACGACGCGATGGGCCATCCCGGTCCCCGAGGAGCTCGCCGCGACGATCGCGGCGGACGAATCGGCGGGAGCGACCGTGACGGTGGTGGCGTGGGACGGGCAGATGCGCGGCACGATCAGCGTCGCCGACACCGTCAAGCCCACCAGCCCCGAGGCGATCGCCCGACTCCGAGCGCTCGGGCTGACCCCGATCCTGCTCACCGGCGACAACCCGGGCGCCGCCCGCGCGATCGCCGACCAGGTCGGCATCGAGGACGTCCGTGCCGGGGTCACCCCGCAGGGCAAGCTCGACACCATCCGAGAGCTCCAGGCCGCGGGACGCGTGGTCGCGATGGTCGGCGACGGCGTGAACGACGCCGCCGCCCTGGCCGCCGCGGACCTCGGCATCGCGATGGGCACCGGCACCGATGCGGCCATCACCGCCGCCGACCTGACCATCGTCTCCGGAGACCTGGTGCTGGTCCCGGATGCGATCCGGCTGGCCCGCCGCACCCTGGGCACGATCAAGGGGAACCTGTTCTGGGCGTTCGCGTACAACGTCGCCGCGATCCCGGTCGCGATGCTCGCCCTGCTCAACCCCATCCTCGCCGGCGCCGCTATGGCGTTCAGCAGCGTGTTCGTGGTCACCAACAGCCTCCGGCTGCGCCGCTTCCGCCCCCTGTCCGTCCCGACCCCCAGCGCAGCCCCGGTCTCGCGGGAGCCCGCCCCGATCCGGGCCTGACCCATCGCTCAAGAAGGAGAAGACATCATGTCCCACGACCACGATCACTCGGGGCGCGACCACACGGATGACCACGCTCACGAGCATGCTCACGGAGCGCAGAATCACAGCGCGCACGAGCATCACCATCACGAGCCTCCGGCGGGGGCAACGAACCTGGTGACCTGTCCGGTGATGCCCGGCAACCGGGTCGATCCGGCGTGGGCCGAGCAACGCGGCCTGTTCCGGGACTACGAGGGCGCCCGCTACTGGTTCTGCTGCCCCGAGTGCGGTCCGCTGTTCGACGCCGACCCGGCCCGCTACGCCCACGCCGCCTGACTGACGACGGCGACAGAACGGAGCGCACGGTGGACACGGCGGTTGGATTGGTGCAAGCGTGCTTGCGGGTAAACGGATACTTCACCGTCGCCGAGTACCCGGTGCTGGACGCGGCCGGTGCCGACAGGCCCCGCACCGTCACCGACCTGGACATCCTCGCGATCCGGCTCAACCGCGCACCCGGCGACGATCCGGACCCTGCGCTCGGCGCCCGGCCGGGCATGCCGGACATGATCGTGGGCGAGGTCAAGGAAGGCGCCCCTAAACTCAACCCGGCTATGCGCGACCCCGCTGTGCTGGAAGCCGCCTTCGCGCGGTTCGGCTGCTGCTCACCCGCCGACGCGCCCGCCCTCGTGCAAGAGCTGCTCACGGTCGGGCAGGTCACCGCCCCGGAAGGTCACCTGATTCGCGCCGTCGCGTTCGGCAATACCGCGAATCCAGCCCAATCGGCCTCGTGGCACACCGTCGCCCTCGCGCACGTCCTCGACTACCTCCGTCGCCACCTGGACCGCAACTGGGCGGCCGTCGGACGCACCCAGATCAAAGACGACACCCTCGGGCTGCTCGCACTGATCGAGAAGTCCCATCGCAGCGGGGCCGGCCTACGATGACCGAGCGCCCGACACGTGCCATCCAGGATCTTCGCCCGCACCGCGGCCCGGTTCAGTCGACTCGGCTGGTCACGACGCTCGCGCGTCGCCTCAGGTGCGCGCCGATCAGAATCCGGCGCGCCCGGAGTAACCTGGATGCGGGAAGGAGGTCGGCGGTGAACCACATCCGAGCTCTCGTGCACGCCCGGTCCGGGCTGCACCGGCTCCTGCTGACCTTCACCACCGCCCTTCTGCTGATCGCCGGCCTGCTGGCCATGCATACACTCACCGGCACCCTCTTGGGCGGGCATTCCGACACGACGGCGAGGTGGGGCGCATGAAGTTGATCCGCTCCCTGGCGAGCACGGGCTCGACCACGCGCCGCCTCGTCTTCATGCTCGGGATCGCGGTCGCGCTCATCGCGGGTCTGCTCGCGATGCACACCCTCACCGCCGGCAACGCGCACCTCGAATCCGCCCCAGCCATGTCCTCCGCAGCGGATCACGACCAGCCGATGGCCAGGGCCGCCGTGGAGGGCACGGCCGCTGATACCGGGCACTGCGTGGGCGACTGCGGGGCCCCGGGGAACATGCCCGACCATTCGATGCTGATGATGGTCTGCGTCCTGGCGTTGCTCGCCGCCGTCATCATCGTCCTGGCGCCCGCGCTGCTTGCCCGCCTCAGCATGTCGCTGGGCGTGGTTGTCCTCGCTGCGGACGTGCCCCGTGCGTTGCCGCGCCCGCGTCCACCTTTGCTGCTCGTCCTGTCCATCAGCCGGACTTGATTCGCGTCGTCTTCCCGGGTTTCCCGGGAGGCTGCTTCGCCCTGCCCGGGCACCGAATCACGAATTCCTACTGATACCAAAGGACGTACACAATGCGACTTCGCACCATTGCGCTGGCCTCCGGCGCGCTTATCACGGCGACCCTGCTCCTCGCAGGGTGCGCCCAGAACGACACCGGCGGCGGGATGCCCGGCATGGATCACGGCACCACCCCTATGACGACGCCCTCCGCCAGCATCGGGGACTTCAACTCCGCCGACGAAATGTTCCTCACGGAGATGATCCCCCACCACGAGCAGGCCGTCCAGATGGCCGATCTGCTCCTCGGCAAGGACGGCATCGACCCGCGGGTGGTCGACCTCGCCGAGCAGATCAAAGACGCCCAAGGCCCCGAGATCGAGACCATGACGTCCTGGCTGGCCGAGTGGGGCATTCCCTACGACGACTCCACGTCCGAGGACATGGGCGGGATGGACCACGGCGACGGAATGATGGCCGAGGCGGACATTACAGCCCTCGAATCCGCAACCGGCGCCGACGCGACCCGCCTGTTCCTGGAGGGGATGATCGGTCACCACCAGGGCGCTGTGCAGATGGCTCAGTCGGTGATCGACAACGGCCAGAATCCGACCGTCGCCGACCTGGCGCAGACGATCTTCGACGGTCAGACCGCCGAGATCGCCGCCATGCAGGACATCCTCGGCACCCTCTAGGGCACCCCTTTCCTGCGTGCCGCGGCCTGTCATTCCTGGTCGGCTGCGGCACGCCCCAACCCCGCCAGCCCTCCTCGCCACGGCTTGCCGAACTCAGATCGGACCTCAACTTATGGGTACACGCTCCATCACACTCTTCCTCTTCGTCATGGTGCTCCTGGCCGTCGTTCTCGGCGTCGCCGTGATCGCCATCCCCACCATCGGAGCAGCATGAACCGGACGCGCGCGCTCGCGCTGGTCTCCGGCCCGGCCGCCACCGTGGCCGCCGCCGTCCTCCTC
>CAKUSI010000074.1 GCA_934678955.1 uncultured Austwickia sp.
CTACCGCTGGATGAAGAGCGAATTCGACACCTTCACCATGCCGTTGATCTACACCCCCGGCGACAACGAGTGGACCGACTGCCACCGCGAGAACAACGGCTCGTACGACCCGCTGGACCGCCTCGCTCTCATCCGCGAGACCTACTTCGCGAAGCCGGGCACCACGCTCGGATCGGGCACGATGACCGTGTCCAGCCAGGCCGCCTACGGGATCCCCGAGAACGTGCGGTGGAGCGCCGAACGCATCCAGTACGCCGCCGTGCACGTCGTCGGCAGCAACGACGGCACCCAGCCGTGGTCCGGGCTCGGGCGGACCGAGCAGACCCCGGAGCAGCGGGCCGCCCAGAAGGCGAGTATGGCCAACGCCGTCCAGGTCGTGCAGCAGGCCTTCGCCGACGCCCGGCACCAGCGCGACCGGGCCGTGGTGCTCTTCCTCCAGGCCGACATGTTCGACCCGAGCGACCCCAAGCCCGCCACGGAGAACTACGACGCGTTCACCCCGCTGGTGCAGACCCTGATCGACGAGTCGGCCCGATTCCGCGGCGAGGTCTACCTCTTCGACGGCGACAGCCACATCTTCACCGTCGACCGGCCGCTCGCCGCCGGGTCGGCCTGGCTGACGCTGTATGGCGTCCACGGCTCGGCGGACCGACTCACCCGCATCACGGTCGACGGCTCGGCGAACAACGACAACTACCTCGCCGTGAGCGTCAACCCCGGCCGTGACCGCGTCCTCTCCTGGAAGCAGGTCCTCTACACCGACCCGGCCAACTGAGCATCGAACGACCGACCTTCGACGGCCCCCGCCTTCGCATTCACACGCAGGGCGGGGGCCGTGTCGCGGCTGGGATCAGCGCGTCGTCGCGGCTGGGATCAGCGCGTCGCTCAGACCCCGAGCGCCTTGCGCAGGGAGGCGACGTGACCCGTGGCCTTCACGTTGTACTTCGCCACCTCCACGGTGCCGTCCGGCGCCACCACGATCGTGCTGCGGATCACGCCCACCACGGTCTTCCCATACAGCTTCTTTTCCCCGAAGGCGCCGTACGCCTCCAGGACCGACTTGTCGGGGTCGGCCAGCAGCGGGTAGGTGAGCGACTCCTTCTCGACGAAGCGGGCCAGCTTCGCGGGGGCGTCGGGGGAGATGCCCACCACGTCGTATCCGGCCTCGCGCAGCGGCTCCAGGCTGTCCCGGAAGTCGCAGGCCTCCGTCGTGCAGCCCGGGGTCATCGCGGCCGGATAGAAGAAGATCACGAGGTGGCGACCGGCGTAGTCGGACAGGGACACCGTGGCGCCGTCATGGCTCTCCAGGGTCCACGCAGGGGCGGGGTCGCCGACGGTGAGGCGGGGCATGGCGTTCCTCGATTCCGGTAGGTCGGGGCGGAGGTCTGCGGCGGCGCGGCGCCCAGACCTGCGAGGCCGCCCCGATGGGGGTAGGTTATCGTCGCGAGAGGCAGGCCGGGCCGCAGGTCAGGCCGCTCGGGCGCTCCTGATGGATTCGCCCGAGGCCGCCACGCAGACGGCGCCGACACGACGCATCAGCCCGCAGGAAAGGACGACGCCGATGAGCGACGACGGGCGTAGCCCGCGCCAGATCGAATCCGAGATCGAGGCCACCCGAGAGCGCCTCGCGGACACGATCGACCAGCTGACCTACCGCACCCAGCCCGGCGTCATCGTCCAGCGTCAGAAGGCACAGGCGCAGCTCGCGCTGCAGGAGACCTTCACGACGCCGTCAGGGGACCTGCGGATCGAGCGGGTCGCGGCCGTGGCCGCGGTGGTGGTCGCCGTCGTGGCGCTCGCCGTCTATCGCCGCATCCGATAACTCGCGCGGCAGCGCGAGAGGACCGCACGTATGACGGACCCAGCCAGGTAGGTCTCAGACCAGGTAGGCCTCAGGCCAGATAGGTCTCAGACCAGGCGGGCTCGGATGACCCCCTCCAGCGACTGCAGTTGCTGCGTCATGTTCGCGGGGATGTCGCCGTCGACGTCCACGATCGTCACCGCGACCTCGCCGCGGGACTTGTTGAGCAGGTCGGCGATGTTCAAGCCGGCGTCGCCCAGGGCCGTGGAGATGTCGCTCACGACGTTCGGGACGTTGCGGTTGATGATCAGCACCCGCGTGGTGCCCTCCGACCGCGGCAGCCGTGCCTCGGGCAGGTTGACGCTGTTGCGGATCTCGCCCTTCTCCAGGAAGTCGCGCAGCTCGTCCGCCGCCATCGCGGCGCAATTGTCCTCGGCCTCGCCGGTGGAGGCACCGAGGTGCGGCAGGGCCATCACGGCCGGGTGGCGGTTGAGGGCGCGGCTGGGGAAGTCGCAGACATAGCCCCGCAACTGTCCGCCGTCGAGAGCATCCAGGACCGCCTGCTCGTCGACGATGGCCGCGCGGGCGAAGTTGAGCAGGAGCCCGCCGGGGCGCATCAGCGACAGGCGCTGAGTGTTGACCAGCCCGCGGGTGCCGTCCACGAGCGGGACGTGCAGGGTGACCATGTCCGACTTGGAGAAGACCTCTTCGATCGAGTCGGCGCGCTCCACGTCGCGGGACAGCTGCCAGGCGTGCCGGATGGTGATCTGCGGGTCGTAGCCGACGACGTTCATCCCCAGGGCGAGTGCAGCGTTGGCGACCTCCACCCCGATCGCGCCGAGCCCGATGACTCCGAGGGTGCGCCCCGGCAGCTCATACCCGACGAACTTCTTCTTGCCGGCCTCGACGGCCTTGGTCATCTCCTCGTCGGTGCCCTCCAGGTCGCGCACGTAGACCGCGGCCGGGAAGAGGTTGCGCGCGTTGAGCAGCGCGCCCGCGATCACCAGCTCCTTCACGGCGTTCGCGTTCGCCCCGGGGGTGTTGAACACGACGATGCCCCGCTCGGTGAGCTCCGAGATCGGGATGTTGTTCGTCCCCGCGCCGGCGCGCGCGACCGCGAGGACGGAGTCCGGCAGCTCCATCGCGTGCATGTCGGCCGAGCGGACCAGGATCGCGACGGGTGGGTCGCCGCCGTCGGAGGTGACCTCATAGAGGTCGGAGGGGAAGCGCGACAGGCCGCTAGGGCTGATCGCGTTCAGGGTCTTGATGCGCATTCTCATGGGTGTTTCCGTATTCGCTGGTGTGGGAGGGTTTCAGAACGGATGGGCTGTGGGGTTCGGATGGCGCGGCGCGAGGAGCCGTACGAGGCTTTGAGCACGCCCCGGCCCGGTGAGTCTTCTGGCGCGCGACGCGGCGGTCAGGCGTGAGTACGTTCGAACTCCGCCATGAAGTCGATCAGGGCCTGGACGCCCGCACGGGGCATCGCGTTGTAGATGCTCGCGCGCATGCCGCCGACGCTGCGGTGGCCCTTGAGGTTGGTGAGGCCGGCCGCCTGCGCGCCGGCGAGGAAGTCGGCGTCGAGGTCGGCGTTCGCCAGCGTGAACGGCACGTTCATCCAGCTGCGCGAGTCGAGCGCGACGGGGTTGGCGTAGAAGTCCGAGCCGTCGATCGCCGCGTAGAGCGCGTCGGCCTTCTCCTTGTTGCGCTCGCCCATCGCGGCCAGCCCGCCGTTGCGCTCGATCCACGCCAGGATCAGACCGAGCAGGTAGATCCCGAAGGTCGGCGGCGTGTTGAGCATGGAGTCGGCCTCGGCCATCTTCGCCCAGTCCAGCACCGACGGCGTGGTGGCGCGGGCGCGGCCCAGGAGGTCCTTGCGCACGATGACCACAACGAGACCCGCCGGGCCCATGTTCTTCTGCGCGCCGGCGTAGATCACGCCGTAGCGCGATACGTCGATCGGGCGCGACAGGATCGTGGAGGACATGTCCGCGACGAGTGGCACGTCGCCGGAATCCGGGACGTAGCCGAACTCGACCCCGCCGATGGTCTCGTTGGGGGTGTAGTGCAGGTACGCCGCGCCGCTCGGGACCTGCAGCGAGTCGGCCGCAGGGGTGGTCGTGTAGCGCGTGCCCGCCTCGTCGGCGATCACCTCGACCGTGAGCTCCTGGGCCTTCGCCTCCCCGATCGCCTTCTTGGACCAGGAGCCGGTGTTGATCGCGGCGATCGCGTCGCCGGGGGCCGTGAGGTTCATCGGGATCGCCGCGAACTGGCCGGTCGCACCCCCCTGCAGGAACAGCACCGCGTACTCGTCCGGGACCCCCATGACCCGGCGCATGGCGGCTTCGGCTTCGGCGGCGCAGGCGACGAACGGCTTGCCGCGGTGGCTGACCTCCATGACCGACATGCCGCCACCGCCCCAGTCGGTCATCTCGGCGGACGCCTGCTCCAGGACCTCGAGGGGAAGCATGGCCGGACCTGCGGAGAAGTTGTAGACGCGCACGGCTCAGATTGTTTCACTGCGGCGCTTTCCCTGATCCACCGGGCCGACCAGCGAGAAGGGCGTGACCTGCGCCACTCACGCATCCAGGTTGGCCGACTCAGCCTCAGCGCGAGCGGCCACGAAGGCCGCCACCGCTGCGCGTACGTCGTCCTCCGTGTGCGCCGCCGACAGCTGGACTCGGATGCGGGCCTGGCCCTGCGGGACGACGGGGTAGGAGAACGCGATGACGTAGACCCCGCGCGCCAACATCGCGTCGGCGACCCGGGTGGCGGTGCGCGCCCCGTCCGGGCCGGGGAACATGACCGGCACGATCGGGTGCGTGCCCGGCAGCAGCTCGAACCCGGCCTCGCTCATGAGCCGCCGGAACAGCGCGGTCCGCTCGGCGATCGTCCGGCGCGCGTCGTCGGCCACGGCGGCGATCCGCAGCGCGGCCAGCGACCCCGCCACGACGGCGGGGGCGACGGCGTTGCTGAACAGGTACGGGCGCGCGCGCTGGCGCAGCAGCTCGATCACCTCGCGAGGACCGGCCACGTAGCCGCCGCTGGCCCCGCCCAGCGCCTTGCCCAGCGTGCCGGTCCAGATGTCCACGCGATCGTGGACACCCAGCAGCTCACCCGTACCGCGTCCGTGCTCCCCGATGAACCCGACCGCGTGGGAGTCGTCGACGATGACGAGCGCCTCGTACGCGTCCGCGAGGTCGCAGATCTCGGGCAGCGGAGCGTACGCCCCGTCCATGGAGAACACGCCGTCGGTGACGATGCCGATGCGACGGGCGCCGTCGTCGCGGAGCCGGCGCAGGATCGCCTCCAGGTCGGCCATGTCGCGGTGGGCGTAGCGCTCCCGGCGGGCGCGGGAGAGCCGGACGCCGTCGATGATCGAGGCGTGGTTGAGCTCGTCGGAGACCACGGCGTCCTGCGCGTCGAAGAGGACCTCGAAGAGTCCGCCGTTCGCGTCAAAGCAGGAGCTGAACAGGATCGCGTCGTCCGTGCGCAGGAAGTCGGCGAGCGCTGCCTCCAGCTCGACGTGCGGCTGCTGTGTGCCGCAGATGAACCGGACGCTGGCCATGCCGAAACCCCAGCGGTCATAGGAATCTCGCGCGGCCGCCAGTACGTCGGGGTGATCGGCGAGGCCGAGGTAGTTGTTGGCGCAGAAGTTCAACGCCTCACGCGGCCCGTCCTGCGCGAGGGTCCGGATGTGGACGGACTGTGGCGTGGCGAGGACGCGCTCGCGCTTGGTGAGACCCGCCGCCTCGATCTGCTCTAGCGTGTCGCGGAGCTCGTCGGCAAGCGTGCCTCGCATGGTGCCTCCAGGTTCTGGCCGCAGGGACAGCGCCGGCTCCTTCGACCCTGGTCAGGCGTCCTGCCCGTGACCTGGCAATTTTCGCATCACCTGGGCCGTGTTGTACTGTTCTATCCGTTGCGCCATTAGCTCAATTGGCAGAGCAAGTGACTCTTAATCACTGGGTTCGGGGTTCGAGTCCCTGATGGCGCACCAAAGACGCAGATGAGGCGGGGTCTTCGGGCCTCGCCTTTTCGTATGTCCCCGGCGAGGGGACACGTTGGGGGACACATTCGGTCGGCGTCATGACCACATGGGGCGACTCCTCAGGGTCGCCCCATCCGCGTGCCCGGGCGGCGCCGATTCTCGCCTGGTGGCGCGCTTCTTCGATGGGGGCATGGGGGAGTCGACCGGGACCGCGCCGTAGGAGCGTCCAGGCCGAGGGCGGTATGACCACGTCGGCCATGGGATTGCGCGCCGAGACGCCTGGCCTCCGTCGTTCGTGTCACCAGCCCTTGACCTCGCTGCGACATCGTTAGTGTATTAAGTACCTAGTACACCAACACAGCGACACAGTGAGATGTTCGAGGGGGTGCTCATGGAGTTCGACCCGTCCAGGCCGATCTGGCTCCAGCTCGTCGCGGAGTTCAGCCGACGCATCGTGGTGGGGGAGTGGACGCCCGGTGGTCGCATCGCCGGCGTCCGGGAGCTCGCCGGGGGCCTCGGCGTCAACCCCAACACCGTCCAGCGCGCCCTGGCGGAACTGGAGCGCGAGGGGCTGTGCCGGTCGGAACGCACGAGCGGCCGGTTCGTCACCGACGACGCCGCGCGTATCGACGCGCTGCGCAACCAGCTCGCCGCCACGGCGGTGGACGACTACATCCTGGGCGTTCGCGGACTGGGCATGGCCCTGCCCAACGCCACTGCTCTCGTCTCCGAAAGGTGGCCTCTACATGACAACACCGACGATTCTTCACACACGTACTGACTCGATGAGGAGTGAGGACATGGACGCCGCCATCGACGTACGTTCCCTGAGCAAATCCTTCGGCCCGGTGCGGGCGCTCGACGACCTCGACCTCACGCTCGCTCCCGGCCAGATCGTTGGCCTCCTCGGCGAGAACGGCTGCGGCAAGACCACTCTGCTCAAGGTGCTCGCCGGCGTGATGGCCGACCATGCCGGGGGGGTGCGCGTTGCCGGCCGGCCGCTGGGCCCGGAGTCCAAGGCCGTCGTCTCCTACCTGCCGGACGTCAGCTTCCTGCCCGACCGGGCGGACATCGAGCGCTGCCTGCGCATCTACCGGGACTTCTTCGCCGATTTCGACGAGGCCAAGGCGCGCGGCCTGCTCGACCTATTCGGGCTCGACACGTCTCTGCGCCTGGCGCACGCCTCGAAGGGCATGCGCGAGAAGGTGCAGATCGCCCTGGCGATGTCGCGGCGGGCTCGGGTGTTCCTCCTCGACGAGCCGATCTCGGGCGTCGACCCCGCAGCCCGGGAGGTGCTGCTCGAGGCGATCCTGCGCGACCTCGACCCCGACGCACTACTCCTCATCTCCAGCCATCTCGTTCATGACCTGGAACCCGTCCTCGACGCCGTGGTCATCATGCGGCACGGGCGGGTGCTCCTCACCGGCCAGGTCGACGACCTGCGGGGCGAGCACGGCATGAGCATCGACCAACTGTTCAGGGAGGTTCACCGATGATCCGCACGCTGGCAATCCACGAATTCCTTCGCACGCGCGGCATGCTCGGCGTCCTTGCCGGCGTCGCCACGGCGTTCGTCGCGGTGGGCACGCTCATGGTCGCGACGGGCCTGACCGGCGTCGAGGCGATGGGTTTCATCATCGCCTTCACGGGCCTGTTCGGACTGTTGCCCGTCGTCCTGTTGGCGCTCGCCATCGAGTACTGGCGTTCCGCCTACGGCCGCGGCGGCTACCTCACGCAGACGCTCCCCGTGCGCGGCGCCACGATCTATGGAGTCCGGTTGCTGTATGGGCTCGTCGTCACCGTCGTCGGCCTGCTCTGGATGGTGCTGGCGGCGCTGCCGTTGGGGCTGATCACCGCGGGACGGGCCGCCCCGCGGGGCGTCGGCGCGCTCGAGCACATGCTGGACATCGTGCGCCACGTCATGTCGGTCATCACCCCGGGTATGGCGGTGGTGGCGCTGCTCTTCCTCGTGCTGTCCACGTGGGGCTACCTGGTGCAGTACTACTTCGCCGCCTCCATCGGAAGCGAGTCGCGGCTGGCCGCGCTCGGGCCCGGCGGCCCGGTCCTGGTGTGGTTCATCCTCTACCTGGTCATGCAGGCCGTGATGTTCGCGGCCATCGTGCTGATCCCGTTCGGGCTCGGCGGCACCGCCGGGGGGATCAGCATCGTCGGGATCGACATGCTCGGCGCGATGCGGGGCGGCACCGAGGTGGACGCCATGCCGCTCGGGTTCCTGCCCGCGCTGATCCTGATCACGGTCGCGTTGATCTGGCGGACGGCCCGCTCCTGGGACCGCAACGTCACGCTCCGCTGACCCCTTCGATCGACGATCCCGCGCCGCGGTCCGCCCGGCGAAGGCGAAGGCCTCCGCCGGGCGGACCCCGGCGTTGATGCGCCGCCCGCGAGCCGCGGTGAGACGCGAATGCGTCCACCCGACGCCTCCGGTCGGCCACCTGGGTGCCTTCGGATCGCCGAAATGTTCCGAGCAACCTACCGATCTCTCCTATGTCAACCTGATCATGACAAAGTGGCTGCTAGCGACGATCTCAATGTGTGGGATCCGTGATCGGGTAGGTCGCTCGGAACAATGTTTCGAAACCGCGGCCTGGACGGCCGGCCAGCCCCATCTGGCTGCCGGTCGCTGTCCAGATCAGCAGGCCTGGCCGGCGGTCGTGCGGGTCAGCGGTCGGGCAGGTCGCGCTTCGGGCGAGCACGCATGGCCAGGCCGACGCCGACCAGGAGGAGTGCCGCGAGCCCCACCAGCGGGTACGACCAGATCGAAAAGCCCGGATCCTCCGACGTGCTCGACACATCCCCCTCCGCGGGGCGCGCGACCTCGCTCGCCCCCGGGCCGGGTGCGGTGGTGGCGGCAGGCGACCCTGGAGCGCCCGTCGCCGCAGTGAACGAGATCTCGCCCTCGATCGGGTGACCGTCCTTGCTGACGACGCGGTATCGGACGACGATCCGCCCGGCAGCCATCCCGCCCGGCATCTGTGCCGTCACGACGGGCCCGGACGCCGCCGCGTCGATGGTGCGCGGCTCACCGTCGACACCGACCGCCACGGCCTGGACGAAGTTCGGGTTGATCTCCTCGTTGAATGTGAGGGTCACCGACTCGGGGACCCGGTCGACGCTCGAGCCGTCGGCCGGGTGCGAGGAGACGAGTTGGGAGTGGGCTTGCGCCGCAGGGAGCAGCACGAGACCCGAGCCGCGAGGAGCCGCCTCGGGGGTGACGCCGGGAACGCCGCCCAGCCCTACGACCACGGCGAGCGCGGCCGCAGCGCCGACCCTGATCGCACTGGCCCTCGCCGGTCGACGCGACCCGACGCCCCCGAGTACCGGCGCGTGCCGCGCGAACTGACGAAGGACCGTGGGGGACATCTCTACTCCTGTGCAGGGGGAGGTGATCGCTCGGGTTCGCGCGAGTCTATCGAGGAGGTCAGGAAAGGCTCGTCAGGCAGGGTTGCCCGCCGATCCCGCCGGCGGGGGAGGGCATTCGGCGGCTGGGGACCGAGCGCCGACACCCGTGTCAAAGCCCGCGCCGACCGGCCGGCCCGAGCGCCATTCAGCGGGCTGGCGCACTCTCCCCGGGCTGGCGCATCGTGAGTGCCCCGATCACGCCGATCGCTGCGGCCGCGGCGGCCAGCAGGTATGAGGACGTGAACTCGCCCGTCCGTTCACCCAGGACCCCGGCAATCGCCGGGCCGAGCGCCTGCCCGACCCCGAAGAACAGCGTCATGGTGCCGAGCGCCTTCACTGCCTGGGCCGGCGGCATGTAGTCGCCCGCCGTCGCCCCCATGATCCCCGGCACGCTCCAGGCCGAGATGCCGAACAGCGCGACCGCGACGAACAGCATGGCGCCGGGCAGCTGCAGGCCGACGATCAGGTAGGCGACCGCGTGCATCGCGAACACCAGGGCGATCCCGCGCTTGCGGCCGAGCCGGTCGGACAGCATCCCGAAGAAGCCACAGCACAGCGATGCCATCCCGATGAAGAACCAGATCCAGCCGGCTGAGGACTCGGCCAGGCCGCGCTGGTCCACCAACGTCGTGACGATGAACGTGGCGAAGATGGCGTACGAGAAGCCATACATCGAATAGACGAGCCCGAGCACGACCGTCGTCCGCCGCTGTTCGGCCGGCGAGACCGGCTCCGGCGCGGTGGCGTCGCGCACGGGGTGGCCGGCCGCCGAGGTCCCGATGGTCGCGGGGTCGTCGCGCAGTAGGAGCCCCGCGATGACCGCGATCACCGCGATGATCGCGGCCATGACCCGCCAGCTCAGGCGCCAGCCGTCCGCGCCGAGGTTGGCGTTGACGGACGGGACGAGGACGCCGCTGATCATCAGCCCCAGGCCGATGCCGGCCACGACGAGGCCGCTGGCCCAGCCCCGCATGCTCTTGAGGAACCACCGGGAGACCGTACCGACCATCGCGACGTTGCCGAGCCCGCTGCCGATCCCGACCAGCGTGAACAGCAGCAGCACCGGCCAGAACCCCGCGGCCAGGCTGACCGCCGTCAGAGACACGCAAATGAGCACCAGCGCGCCGGTGATCGTCGCGCGCGGCCCCGCCCGGGTGGTGAGCGATCCCGCGATCGAGACGCCCGCCAGGTAGCCGACGAAGTTGGAGGTGCCGATCCACCCCATGTCCCCGTAGGAGAACCCGAGCGTGTCCCGCATCGACGGCAGCACCATGCCGAACGCGAACCGGGCCATCCCCAGCACGCACATCGAGACGACGACGCCGACCGCGACGATGACCCACCCGTAGTGGAACGGCAGCCGCGTCTCGAACCGATGCGCGCTCTCCGGCGCGGAAGCCGATGCCATGGACCGTGCCTACCACACGCGCCGACCGCGTGTGAGATGGATAACACTCGGGCGTCAGGGGCGGGCGCGTCCCCCGCCGAGCTGCGCGACCTGTTCATCGGTCAGGAGGATCGCGGTCGCCGCCCCGAAGGGTTCGAGCCGCAGAGTGAGGGTGACATCCTGCCCGTGCGCCATGCTCGTCACTCTGCCAGCAGGTCTCACAGGGATATGGCCTGCGAGCCCGAGACCTTCGAGTCCCCACGTCTGCGACACCCGAGGAGAGTGCATGATCCCCGAGCGTGCCCTGGCCACACTGCGATCTCGCCTCGAGCGGTATGCGCGTCGCGTGGCGAAGGGGTGGCGACCGAAGCCGGCCCCGCAGGTGCTGGTCGAGGCGCCCGGCCTGCGGTTCGAATTCGGCGAGGTCGGGCGCCGATTCCACTGCGCGAGCATCGACAAGGTCATGACGGCGGCGGCCGTCGCGATGCAGGTCGAACGCGGCACGCTGCGCTTCGACGCACCGCTCGGGACGGTGCTCCCGGCGGACGATCTGACCGGACTGCCGGCCGCTGACGGCGTCGACGTGGCGCGCGACGTCACCATCGACCACCTCCTGTCCCACACCAGCGGCCTCCCCGACTACTTCGACCCGCCCCGGGGCCAGCAGGTGGAGGCCTCGATGACCCGCGTCGTGCGGGCTCCCGACCGCGCGTGGACCCGCGCCGAGATCTTCGACCAGGTGCGCACGATGCGGCCTGTCGGCCGCCCGGGGGAGCGATTCGCGTACTCCGACACCGCGTACCTCCTGCTCGGCCGCGTCCTGGAGGAGGCGAGCGGGACGCCGTATGCGCAGTTGCTCGCGCAGGAGGTCTTCGCTCCCGCCGGTATGGAGGCGAGCAGCGTGCCCTTTGACGACGGCTTCTCGGTCGCCCGCTTGGGCGAGTTGGACCTTGCGCCGATGTGGCTGGGCCGCCACGAGGTCAGCCGCCGCGCCTGCCTGAGCCTCGGCTGGGGCGGCGTGGTGACCACGGCCGACGACCTGGTCCGCTTCCAGCGGGCGCTGCACGGCGGCGCGCTGATCCGACCGGAGACGTGGGCCCACCTGGCACGTCGCCGCCATCGGATGCGAGCGGGCATCCACTACGGCGCGGGGGCGGTGACGCTCCGATTCGGCGAGCTGATGCCGCTGGTGCTCAGAGGCCTGCCCGAGCCGGTCGGCGGACTCGGCATCTCCGCGGCGCACATGTTCTACTACCCGCGACACCGCGCCCACGTGGTGCTCAACTTCCACGCGACCGGGGCGATGCGCTCGAGCTTCCAGGCGCACGTGCAGGTCGCGCAGCTGCTGGCCCGCGGAGCGAGCCCCCACCGTTAGGCACGCTCGCCGGCAGCGGTACCTCTCGGCGCTGATCGCGCCGCCGTCGGGCCTGGGATCGCCGCCGGGCATGAGTCACTGAGGGGGGAGATCGCCGGTGGTCGAGCGGCTGTCCTCAACGCTCCTGGTCGGACGGGGAGGCGGTCGCGTTGAGCATCCAGCGGTGACCGAACGGGTCGCGCAGGACGGCCATCCGCCCGTGCTCCGTCGTCTCGGGGCTCCGGTCGAACACCGCCCCTGCCGCTTCCGCGGCGGCCGCGACGGCGTCCACGTCGGTGACGCTGAGGTGGAGCGTGACAGCCGCGCCGCGGCCGGGCGCCGGAGGCTCCACGTTGACCTCAGGGAATGGGTCGCTGAGCATCACCACGGCGCCCTCGCCGAACGTGATCTCGGCGTGGCCGACCTTCCCGTCCGGCAAGATGATCGGCTCGTACGTGAGGCGTGCGCCGAGCGCTGTGACGTACCAGTCGATGGCGCGCTGGCCGTCGGACACGCAGATGTATGGCGTGATGACGACGCGGTGCTCCTCGTGCTGGAGGTCCGGGTGGGTGTCATGGCTGGTCATGGCTGTTCCTTCGGGTGGTCGTGCGGGTCGTGTTCCTGAGACTGCGTGGGTTCCTGAGGCTGCATGTGTTCCTGAGGCTGCATGAAGGACCACAGGCCGCCCTCGCAGTCGAGGGCGCTGTATTCGCGGTAGCCGTAGGGCTGGTCGACGGGCCCGCTGACGATGGCCGCCCCCAGGGCCCGGGCGCGAGCGGCGTGCCGATCCACGTCGTCGACCAGAACGGCCATGCAGTGCGTGGTGGCCCCCAGGTCACGAGGCGACGCGAGGTGGTGCTCGGGCGCGACGCGGTGCAGCCAGATCACGCCATCGCCCACATGCACCTCGCCGTGCACCACCCGGCCGTCGTCGTCAAACTTGACGCCACCCGGCGAGAAGCCGAACACGTTGACCAGAAAGTCGTGGGCAGCGGGGATGTCGTCGTAGACCAGGAGCGTGATCCGTTGGACGGCGCCCGCGTCGGCGTCGCCGATGCCGTCGAGCAGGTCGCGAAGTTCGAGATCGTCCAGGGGCCCCTCGGCGAGCGTGCGACGCGCGGCCAGCACCCGGTCCCGCTCACGACCAAGGCTCGCCAGGCGTTCGTCCAGATCCGACAGGTGCGCGTCGATCGTGTCGGACAGGTCGGTGTCCGGCTGGTCGAGCAGGGCCGGGATCGCCGCCACGGGACGTCCCAGGCGTCGCAACACGCAGACCCGATAGAGACGACGCACGTCGTCGGTGGAGTAGACGCGATGGCCGCTCGGCAAGCGCCCGGACGGCGTCACGAGCCCCTCGTCCTCGTAATAGCGCAGAGTACGGACGCTGAGCCCCGTCGCCCGCGCGACCACCTCCCCGATGCGCCACTGCCTCGCGTTCATGGTTTCGACGCTAGTGGTCCGTCTCAGTTTTGATTGGCCCGTTGTCGAGTGTGGTCCGGGCGCGTTGAACCTTGGCGAGGATGGAC
>CAKUSI010000075.1 GCA_934678955.1 uncultured Austwickia sp.
GGGGCGTCCGACACCCGGAGCGCGATCGAGGCCATGATCGCCGGGCCGGACGACCCCGACTACAGCAGTTCGTGGCCGAAGGACACCCGCGTCCTGGGCGTCGACCAGCGCGACGGCGTGATCGCTGTCGACCTGTCGGGCGAGGCGCGGGACGCCAACGTGGGGGCCTCCGGGGAGGCCGCCATGGTGCAACAGCTGGTCTGGACCGTCACTGAGTCGGTCGATCCCTCGGCGTCCGTGCTGGCGACGATCGAGGGCGAGCCGGCGTCCTGGGGTCACCTGTCCTGGGACGAGCCCATCGCCCGCGAGGACCCGCTCGAGGTGCGACTGCTCGTGGGCATCGACTCCCCCGGCGAAGGGGAGACCGTGACATCACCCGTGCGGCTGTCCGGGGAGGCCAACGTGTTCGAGGCGACGCTGCCCTGGGCGGTGATGCGCATGGACGGCGCGAAGGTCCAGGAGGGTTTCGTCAACACCAGCGAGGGCCAGGTGTTCGCTCCGTGGGAGCTCACGCTCACGCTCCCACCGGGCTCGTACGTGCTGGAGGTGCACGATTCCGACCCCTCTGGCGGGGAGTCGAACCGCCCGCCGGATCGGGACTCCCGAAACTTCACCGTCGGGTGAGTGCACGGAGGTCCCATGTCCCTCCTCGTCCTGAACGACGCGACCGTCGAGGCGCCGGCCGGCACCAACCTCCTGACTTGGCTGCGGGACCGCGGCCTGGTGGCCGCCAAGCCCGCGTGCCGGGGCGGCGACTGCGGGGCCTGCCAGGTGCTGCTCGGCGAGCGCGCGGCGGGGGCGTCCGAGCCCGTCTACCGGGCGGTGAACAGCTGCCTGCTCCGTACACCCGCGTCCCACTCCCGCCTCCTCACCCAGACGCACCGACCGGGCACCGAGCACGCATCTGGCCTCCGGTGCGGGGGCGAACAGCTGGTGGCGCTGACGGTGCTGGACGCGACGGCCACCGGGCGCCTCAAGGCCGTGGACGAGGCCCTGTCCCGCGGGGAGACCATCGCGTGGGAGGTCTCGGGGGCGGGGTGGCACCACAGCCATGTCTCCGGGCCCAGCCACCGGCGGCACGGGCCGGGCGGTTGACCGATCGCCGCGGCGTGACATGCTGAGCGCATACTGGAGGTGCGGCGTTCGTCGAAGGATTCACCAGAATTCGTCTGCAGTTCCTGTTGTCGACCGCGTTGTCGAAAGGTGGTGTCCCCATGGCCCTGAGCTGAGCGCTCTGGATCTCTTCTCCATCGGGATCGGCCCCTCGTCCTCCCACACCGTCGGCCCCATGCGCACGGCCCACCTCTTCCTCACCGAACTGGCAGGCGCCGGCCTCCGCCCGGGCCTGGCCCGGGTGTGCACCGAACTGTTCGGGTCGCTCGCCCTCACCGGACGCGGCCACGGCACCGACCGGGCGGTCATCCTCGGCCTGATGGGCGACGTGCCGGAGAGCTGCGACACGACCACCGCCGGCCGGCGCGTCGACGAGGCCTGCCTCCGGGGCCGGCTGTCCGTCGAAGGCGGCCCCGAGATCGAGTTCGACCGCGCCCGCGACGTCGTGATGCAGATGCGGGTCTTCCTGCCCGGGCACCCCAACGGCATGCGGCTGACCGCCTTCGACTCCGCGGGCGACATCCTGTTGACCAGGGTGTACTACTCGGTCGGCGGCGGTTTCGTCGTCGACGAGGAGACCTTGGAGCACGGCGCCCCGACCGCGGACGAGGTGCCCCTGCGGTACCCGTTCCGCTCCGGGACCGACCTGCTCGAGATCTGCCAGCGGGAGGGCCTCTCGATCAGCGAGGTCATGCTCGCCAACGAGGAGGCCTGGCGACCCGCCGCCGAGACGCGTGCGGCGCTGCTGCACATCTGGTCGGTCATGCAGCAGTGCGTGGACAACGGGGCGCACAGCGATCCCGGCATCCTGCCCGGCGGCCTCGGCGTCCGGCGGCGGGCCCCCGGGCTCCATGAGCGACTGGTGGCCGAGGGCGTGACCGATGACCCGCTGCGGGCCATGGACTGGGTCAACCTGTTCGCCCTCGCGGTCAACGAGGAGAATGCGGCGGGCGGACGCGTGGTGACGGCCCCGACGAACGGCGCCGCGGGCATCCTGCCCGCCGTGCTGCACTACTTCGTGCGATTCATCCCCGGCGCGGACGAGGACGCCGTCGTGCGATTCCTGCTCACCGCCGCCGCCGTCGGAATCCTGTTCAAGACGAACGCGTCGATCTCGGGTGCCGAGGTCGGCTGCCAGGGCGAGATGGGCTCCGCCTGCTCGATGGCCGCCGCCGGCCTCTGTGAGGTGCTCGGTGGCACCCCGGCCCAGGTCGAGAACGCCGCCGAGATCGGCATCGAACACAACCTCGGACTCACCTGCGACCCCGTGGGCGGCCTCGTCCAGGTGCCCTGCATCGAACGCAACGCGATCGGGAGCGTCAAGGCGATCAACGCCGCCCGGATGGCACTGCACGGTGACGGGAGCCACCACATCTCGCTCGACGCGGCCATCCTCACCATGCACCTCACCGGGGCCGACATGAAGAGCGAGCACAAGGAGACCTCCCGCGGCGGCCTCGCCGTGAGCTACACCGAGTGCTGACCACCCCCGCGCAGCCGCTCCAACTCGTGGAGCAGCACCCAGCACTGGCTCAGGCCGATCTTGCCCTCGCTCCTCAGCTCGTCCATCAAACCCTGGACCCCGGCCAGCACGACCGCGCGCTGTTCGGCCCACCGGGCGACCCGGTCCGCGGGTTCGCCCGGGGCGTCGGAGGTCAGCGCGTCCGACGTGAGGGTGGTCGCCAACCGGTACAGGTCGTCGCGCAGGGAGGACTTCGCCACAGCGTCCCACCGGTCCCCGGTCGGGACGGTCGCGATCAGGTCGAGCAGGTCGCCCATCCTGATGACCCCGGCCATCTGGTGGTAGGCCGCTGCCACGGCGGTCACGTCCGTGCCCCTGCGCTCGGCGAGTTCGACGATCCCCAGGCTGTCGTAGGCGTCGACCAGCCCTGCGGCTTCCCCGGCGAGGTCGGTGGGCACCCCGCGCGCCTCGTGCTCGGCGACGCGCTGCCGGAAGCGCTCGCGACCCCGCTCGGTGAGCAGCGCCGTTCCATCAGCACGTAGGCGGGCGACCCCGTCGGAGTAACGGTCGATCTCCGCGGCCACCTGTCCCAGCCCCGGCTTGCGCTCCAACAGGTGCCACACGGCCCGCTCGAGCAGCCGACGGAACTCGAGGAAGAGGTCGTTCTGGACGGCCGTGGGCACCCGGCCGTCGTGGGCCTCGACAGCGAGCACCTACTCCCGCTGGTCGAACACCTCCCGGGCGACCACGTACGCCCTGGCCACCTCGGCGAGGGACGCGCCGGTCTCCTCCATCGCCCGGTGCGCGAACGTGATCCCGCCACGGTTGACCAGTGAGTTCGCGATGCGGTTGGCGATGATCTCGCGGCGCAGGGAGTGCCGGGCCACCGCCTCGCCGAAGCGGTGCAGCGCGGCCGGGAAGTAGTCGACCAGCTCGCGCTCGAACCAGGGCTCGTCGGGCAGGTCGGAGGCCAGCAAGGCGTCCTTCAGGGCCAGCTTGGCGTGAACCGCCCCGCGACTAGGGCGCCCGGCGCGGCGTCCAGGGGATCGCCGGCCTCAGGGTCGGGCGTCTCGGAGGCGTCCAGATCGGCGAGGAACGCGGGAACGTCCGCCGTCCGGTCGCTGACGCGCGGGCGGGTGGCCTTGAGGACCGCTTCCCTCAGGGCGGGCGACACCTCCGGTCGTTCGATCGAGAGGTCCAGACCGCTCTGGCGGCCGAGCCGTTCGCGCAGTTCCACAGTTGTCCGGACTGCGGGGGCACCAGCGAGCACGTAGAAGGTCAGCGCGCCCAGCCCGAACACGTCGAGGCGGACGCGATCCGTGGCCCGCCCGAAGGCGCCCTCAGGAGCGGCGAACCCCTCCTGAAGCCAGCGCTCCCCGTCGGGGGTGGGCGTGGCGGCGTCCGTGCCGAAGAGGGCGGTGACGCCCGCGGTCGGCGTCCCGGCGGCGGCGACCGCGCCCACGCTCTGCCAGTCAGCCACGACGACGCGGAGGCGTCCGTTCTTGTCCGACACCAGGACGGCACGCGGCGAGAGCCCGCGGTGCACCAGCCGGTTGCTGTGCGCGTAGGACAATGCGTCCCCCACTTGGCGGACGATCGCCAGCTGGGTTTCGAGCGGGACACCACCCGGCCGGTCGGCCAGCCACAGGTCGAGGGGTTGCTGGTCGGGGTCGTAGGGGTACACGAGCCCGATGCCGAGGTCGCACTCGACCAGATCGTCGGGCCGCAGCACGCCCTGATGGGTGAGGCGCCGCAGCGTCCGGTACTCGTGCTCCGCCAGCTGGCGGACGCGATGGCGCTCGGCCGCAGACGCTCCGCTGGGCAGCGTCTGGAAGCGGATGCGGCGACGTTCGGTCTGGCTGACCTTGTGGGTGGCGAGCCAGTCCTGCCAACCGTCCCCCTCGGCGATCGCACCGCCCTCCAGAACCCAGCTGCCGGCCTCACGCTCGCGTCGCTGCACCGGGCCGATACGGGCGAGCAGTGCCACGAGGATGGCCTCGGTGTTGGGGCCGATCGGCCTGCCCGGCCCGCTGGGGCGCGTGAGGAGGGTTGAGATGCCCGGTAGCCCCGACGTGGTCTCGAAATCGTCGAGCCCGTAGAGGTCGCGCTTAGCGCTGTCGGGGAGGTCGACGCGGACGCGTTCGTGGTGCAGGAAGACGGACTCCTGGACCCACGGGATGACCTCATTGGCCGGAGCAGCGCCGGCGATTCGCTTCTCGCGCACCCAAGCCAGGTACTCGTCCTTCAGCTTGGACGCGAAGTACTGCGCCTTGCGGCGGGCGAGCTTGAGCGGCGAATCTTCCGCACGGTGCCCGTCGCGCAGCCACGTGAGGTCGTTGCCGCGGATGGTGCCCGAGTAGTACTTCAGCTCGACAAGGTGGAAGCCGTCACGCCCCAGCACCAGCAGGTCGATCTCGTGCCACCGCCCGTGGGCGTCGCGGAACTCGAAGTTCGACCAGGCACGATAGGGAGTCTCGTCCGGCAACAGGTGACGGACGAGGTCGAGACCATCCGCCTCATGGGCAAACTGGGAACTCGTGACCTCGACCCAACGTCCGGAGTCGCCAGTCACTCCACCCCCCTGTCACCAGCCTGTGGATTGTCACCCTACCGGGGCCCAGCCGCGCGCCCTCAAACCGACGCAGCCCTGAGTCGCACGCCGAGTGAGGTGAGCAGTTCGGCTGCTGCCCCGCGCGAGAGGATCTCGTGGTCGCGCTGGTTGCGGTAGCCACGCAGGCAGCCGTAGCAGGACGTCTCCGGCCCACATTCGCACTCAGTCACCCGCCGCAGGGCCGCCTCGAGGACGTCCTCCAGCCTCTCCTCGATCCGCAGCACATTCCCTCCACCACCCGGCACCGTGTCGAACAGAACCAGCGACTTCGTGACCGGGCCGGTGGGCGACAAGGTGCCGCCGATGTCGTCTCGGGAGATCTGCAGGGTCTCCGACGCCGCCTCGAGCAAGGCGTACAGCACGGACTTCCAGGCGGCTTCCTCCCGGAAGATCTTGTTCGGCCTGACGTCCAGCCAGAGCAGATCGGTCTCGTACGGATGAGCGAGGTCGACGAGGTCCAGGGGGCCCGTGCAGTCGTGCCCCGCCCTCAGGAGGTGCTGATGCTTGGTCGGACGCCGACCCCCGACGTTGATCAGGGCCGTGCCCCAGCCGCACCACCGACAGACCAGGTAGCCACGCTCGGAAGGCCCGTCGGCGATGGAGATGAGGCGGCCTCGGGGACCCACGAACGCCTCGATGGTTCCCCCGGGGAGCTCGAACGAGCGCGTGCGGGAGACGTCCGACAGTTTGACCACGTGCGTGGCGCCTCCCCAGGCCCCGCGAGGTGGTCGGGCTCCGGGTCGTTTCGGGTCGGGCGCCGCCACGAAGCCGAACTCGGGGATGATCAGCCTCCGTGCGGCCGCGGCGGCCACGTCGCCGCAGGTTGGGCACTGCGGCTCGACGTCACCGAAGGACTCTGTGTACTGACCGCACCGCCGGCAGACGCGGTAGTTCAGCTCGACGAGCTGCTTCCCGGGGAGACGGTAGATGCCGCGCGACGTCCACTCCAAGCCGCCCGCGACCAACGACGCGTCCGGCGCGTACTCGTGGATCGCCTGCGACAGGTCCCGCGACAGGTCGAGCTTGGCCCCGAGGAAGTGCTCGGCAGTGCTGAAGTCGGTCCGCAGCTCCACCGAATCGACCGGGAAGCCGTACTTGGGAATCACGTTGTGGTTCGCGAGGTGGCCCAAGAGGTCGCGGCCGAGGATCGTGTTCAGGACGCCCTCGTAGCGGTCGGCGAGTTTGAAGTTGCGGGCGGCCACCGCCTCGTCCTGGATGCCCCGCAGCGTGGAGACGTCCGCCGCCAGCTCCTGCCGCACTTCCTCCAGTAGTTCGAGCAACACCGGCACCCATTCGCCGCCGTCGACGCCGATGGTGTTCTGGACGGCCACCGGCAAGACGCGTCGGAGGGAAGCCTGAACGTCGGCAGGGACGGGGTCCAGGAAGGTTCGGACGGCCGCGACCGGTGGTTCGCCCACCCCGTCGCCGATGAAGAACTCGCCTGCCTTCCGGGAGATGCCGTGGACGTGCTCCAGGTACCACCGGAAGAACGCCGCGAGCGCAACGGAGTGGGCGTGTCGTCTGTCGATGCGGTCGTTGTCGAGAGGCACGTAGGGAGCACGGATGCGACCCGTCATCATCGCTTCTGGAGCGGCGAACTGGGTCAGATCGTGCGACCGTCGCTGTGCGTACGTGACCACCAGGGCGGCGGCGCCGGCGCGACGTCCGGCTCGCCCCGCACGCTGGACGTAGTTGGCGGTGGTGGGCGGCATGTTCCGCAACATCACCGACTGCAGCTCGCCGACGTCGACCCCCAGTTCGAACGTGGTCGAGCACGACAGTGCGTTGATCTCGCCCCGGATGAAGTCCTGCTGGATGCGGGCCGCCTCAGTGTTGCGCCACTGCGCGGTGTGCTCGCTGGCCGCCAGCGGGACTGGGAGCATCGACTGGTAGATGGCCCGGTAGTGATCGCGGTCGACGTCCGCCGGCGGGGGGACGAGAGGGAGCAATTCCCCAGAGCACCCCAGCGCCGGGCAGACTCCCGCCACGGACACCGGAGCCACGCGCTGACACGTCGAGCACTGATACACGGGCGTGTGAGCATCCACCAGCGCAAACCGGAGCATGCGGTGGTCGACCTGGCTGACGGCACCCAACCCCTTTCTGGTGCTGGAGGCCAACCAGTCGACCTCGGTGCCCGCGTCGGTGAGGAAACGCCAGACACCGTTCAGCACGACGCCGGGGTCGGCGTTGCTTCCGAGCGCTGCCAGCACGCGGGTCGCGTAGTCGACGCGACGGTTGCTTCCACGCCCGGGGAGCCATGAGAGCACCTTCCGCTTGGGCTCCGGCCCGCTGAGGCGTGCGTAGATGGGCCCGAGCCGTGGGGCGAAGATGTCGTGGTTGGGCGGGACGTCGTCCGGCATCGTCACAGCGCCTTGGAGCCTCAGGGTCCGGACCAGCTCCGCGACGAAGTCCCACGCCTGGTCCGGGGTGAGGCCCAGCCGCAGGAGTGGCTCCGGGGGCTGCCAGCCGGGCTCGAGTCGCAGGGTGACGCGCACGAGACCGACGCCCTCGAGGGACTGTCGATCGTCCATGCTCACGGCCTCGGCCATGATCCACGGGGCGATCACCCGCTCCTGTTCCGCGGCCGACATGCCGCGCCTGAACACCTGCACCGCGTCCGCGCTGCGCCGGACATGGAACCTAGCGTCGGGAACGTTCACTTCCGTCGTGGCGGCACCAGCCGACTCCAGCCCTTGGATGACCAGGCGCCGGCGCTGAAGCCGACCGTACGAATCTTCCAGGTACGGCGCGAAGTAGGCGGCCGCCTGCCGGCTGTCGCTGAACATGAGCAGTTTGCGGCCTTCACCGGGCCGACCTACATCCCGAGGGTCGTCGCTGGCGGGCAGGCTCTGGTAGAGGGAGGTCGTGATGACTGCACCCGCGGCGTCCGCGCCGGTCTCGAAGGCGCGGACGGTGCCGGCTCCGCGGGCCCCGCACACCAGGCAACCGAGGAGCTCCTGGCCATGCTGCTTGAGCTTGCGAACCCGCCGGAGTGCCGAGTTGCCGCAGTCGGGATCGGCGCAGCGGCTAGCGTCCGCCGTGGTGAGCACGCCGCACTGGGTGCACAACTTCGCCTCGGCGCCGTCCACGGCGCCGCCGTCGTCGGCCACGGCCTCCTCATCCTCATCGACCCGATCGAGGCTGTCGTCCAGAACCAGCCACGAGGTGGGGGCGTCCGCCTTGCGGGGCCCGAGCCGCAGCCGCCCATCGCGCGGCTCCAGGACGCCCAGCAGGTGCACTGCGCCGCAACGCTTGCAGGCGCCCAACTCGAAGACCGGAGCAGCGCAGTCACGGCACAGCTCGTGCCGGGCGAGATGCACGTGGGGCCCGGACGCCGAGAGGCAGGTGAACGCGCCCTCCGTGGCGCGCAGGAACAGGTGGTACCGGGCAGACAACGCGGACGAGCCGTCCGGCCCTCTCACCGCGCTGGCGACGGCCACCAGGGCGACGAGCCCCTCCCGCCGACGAGCGTCATCAGGGAAGACGCGTGCCGGCAAGGTGTCGAAGGGCTGAGGTCCGTCACTCAGCAGTCGCTTGAGCTGAACGAGGCTGTTCTCGTGGGCCAGGGCCGAGCGCGCATCCGGCGCCGCAAACCCGTGGCTGCTTGCCAGGGCCAGAACCTCGGCGTCGGGGGCAGGGCTCTGTGCCAGTCGGAGGTAGTCCTCGGCGGTCAACGGACCCCAGAACGGCCCCGGCGGAACCTGGAGTCGCTCGGCGGTGATCAGGTCCTGCCGCGCCGGGTCGTCGGGCACCCACTCGAAGGGCACTCCGAAGAGGCGCGAGGCGAACTCGGTGACCGACGAGGGGTCAGCATCAGCGCCCACTGTGGCCGAGGTGGTGATGCACTGCAGCGGCCGGTCAGGTGCCACGCGATCTCGCAGGCGACGCACGAGCATTGCGATCTCCGCGCCCTGGGTTCCGTCGTAGACGTGGGCCTCGTCGATCACCAGGAAGCGCCAGGTAGCGTCACCGTTGCTCGGGAACAGGCCCATGTCCTGCGGGCGGAGCAGCAGGTACTCCAGCATCGCGTAGTTGGTCAGCAGCAGGTTGGGCGGCGTTTTGCGCATCTCTTCGCGGCTGAGCAACTCGTTGCGAAGGAGGCGTTCGCCGGGGTTGAGCTCCTCGAACCGGTCCCTCGCGCGGCGCGGGTCGTTCTCGGTGTCGCCGGTGTACCGGCCGAAGGTGATGTGCGGGGTGTCAGCGAGGATCGACCGAAGCCGCTTCATCTGGTCATTTGCCAAGGCGTTCATCGGGTAGAGCAGCAACGCCCGCACACCAGGACCCAGGGTGCCCCGCTCATGCTCGGCGGCCAGGCTGTCGAGGATCGGCATGAGGAATGACTCGGTCTTGCCTGACCCCGTGCCGGTGGCAACCACGACGTTGCGTCCTTCCCGGACCTTCCTGATGGCCGCCTCCTGGTGCCGATACAGGGGTCTGTCGAGCGGCAGCGCCGGGCTGGCCAAGCCTGCGAAGGCGGCGCAGAGCACGCCAGCGTCGACGAGTTCGCGGATGCTGCACCCGTTCGCAAAGGGCGGCGTGGCCTCCAGGTAGGGCCCCTTGTCGAGCAGTGGCGAGGAGTCGATGGCGCTGGTCAGGGCTGTGGCGATCTTCGGGTCGCGGGCAGCGATGAGCGAGCCCAGGTACCTGCGGTAGGACGCCTTGATATCCGCGGAGGTCCTTACGGGATCGAGGTGCTCGGTCACTTGTCCTCCTCGCTCGCGCTCGATAGCGCGGCGGCTTGCAGCAGTTCGGCCACGATCAGGTCGATCGTGACAAGGTCCGGCGCGATGCGCGCCAGATCGGTCCAGAGTCGCCCTTGCCGGGCGACCCACTGATGCGCCTTGGCGTCGCCGCGCGCAGCGCGTCGTGCGACCCAGGCGAGGCCCAGCGACAGGGCCGGATAGGACCGCCACCCATCCGACCGGGTGGGATGACAGCGGGCCGCGACGGCGTCCACCCCTGCCGAGTCCCCCACAGCCTTGAGGTACGCGCGGAGCTGCTGGAGGCACCCGGCGCCCTTGGTGCGAAGCCGTTCGGATGCGTCGTGCCGTCGATCCAGCAGGTTCAGAGACGCCTGCACTCGCGTGTCGCCGTCGATCAGGCCTTGGGGGACCAGCCCGAGAAGATGCCGAAACTCCAGTTGCGCATCCGGGTCCAACGCGAGATACCGCTCAGCGGTGGAGTCGTAGCGTCCAAAAACCGACCACGGGTCGCTCCCACGCACGAGGCTGTCCATACCGTCGCCGCACACCATCCGTGCGTCGGCAACGGCGTCCGAGCCCCGCTTGACGTCTTCGACCAGTCCGGGAGCGGTGAGGAGCGCCACTGGCAACGCTCCGGCGCGGGTCCAAGCCACTCTGGCCCTGGAGGACAGGGCTGTGGGCGTCCAGGCGAGCCCGGAACGGATGAGCGCTTCGGGCACCCGGTCGGCTTCGATGCCGCTCTCTTCAAGGGCAAGGAGTGAGGAGACCGGGTCGTCGGTGAGGACATCGCGGCAGGCCTTCGACACCTCGGCGAATCGCTCGCTCGCCACCCCGAGCCACGGCAGCCGGGCGGCAACCGCCCAGACCATCGCGAGGTCGGCGAGATCGGTGGGGAAGAAGTCCTCGTCTGCCAACCACTGAGACAGCTGCGTTTCCTCGGCGTCCTCGCTGATCAGCCAACCGGGCGCGTCGAGCAGCCGGGCGGTCCCGGGGGCCGGCCATGCCGGGACCGACGCCGGAGCCCACGGATCGTCGACCCGGACGGTCACGACGACAGGCCCCGCGCTGCGCAGCCCCTCCGGAAGCTCGGCCTTTCCCTGTCGGACCTCGAGTCGCGTCCCGCCTCGCCACGGTGCGAAAGCCGGGTAGACCAGCGCGACGAGTCCCTCGACATCGACGCTGTCGATGAGCTCAAGGGTGCCCTCGGTCAGCTCGATCCCTGAATACAGCCTGCGGGGGGTCACCTGGGCCACGACGAGGGAGCCTGCTTCGTCCAACGACAGCCGTGCGCGTGGATGGGCGGCCAGCGTGTCGCCCACCTGCGCAAGGTTGAAGCGGTAGACGCCGTGGCGGCTGCCACCGAGGGGCACAAGCTCCTGGACGCATCGGTCACCCACCAGGGTGTGCAGGGTCGGCTCACCCACCGCGTCCAGATCGATCGTCAGCGTTCCCCCCACCTCGCGAACGTCCTCGGCATGCAACGGCACCGCCCGGATGCCCGCCGTCGTCGAGCGTTCACTCGACTGGTAAGACATCGACATGTGAGCAGGTCGCACCAAGGCTCGGAGGAGGGTGTCGCGGGCAGTCAACGTGACCATCCGCTCGGTTTGGTCTTCCGCGAGGTTGAACGACGACAGCTCTGCTCCGACGCCCGGGGGGAGGCTGAGACGGATGGTCGCGGGTACCAAGCCATCGGGGCTGATCCGACGCCACGAGGGCTGAGAGTCCACGCGCACGCCTTCGGCCAGCACCAGGTCGCGAGAGGCCCCCCGCCCCCAGGGACCGCGCACCCGGATTCGGTACGTGCCCAAGAGCGGTCGCGGAACACCTGACCACAGTCCCTCACCTAGGTCGTCACCGGACAGAAGCGTTCGGTTCTCAACGAGCACCCGCCCAACACCGTCAGTGATCGTCAGGGACCAACTGCTGTCCGATCTGGAAGCGGATGGCAGCTCGATTTGAGGCACCTGCTCAAAGACGGGGCCCCCGCCGTACAGGAGGCCCGGGATCGGCTCCCCAGGGGTGATCCGCACAGACGTAACCCTGCGCACGCTGCGGGGACGTTCAGATCTGGAGGATCGGACCATACTGGCGGCGGAGAGGTCAAGGAGTCGCAGGGTCCAGCCGCCCCAGCCCGGCGGAAGTGCGCCCTCGGCCAGGACCACCGACTCGCCGACGACCGCGAGGTCGTCGGGCCCGCCAGGAAAGAGCAACCACACCGGGGCTCCGGGCAGGGGCAGCCCCGGGAGGAGCTGCCGGCCCTCCTCGGCGAAAGCGAGGAGGGGATCCTTGTCGTCGACCACCGGCACCGTCATCGTGAGGTCGGGACGTCGTAGCAGGGCAGCCGTCGCCGCTCGGACTGGGCCGATGACGGGCACGTCGGTCGGCGGGGCGGGCTCGCCCGGCCACGCCGCCTCGCTGCGCACGAGTTCCGACTGGGTACCGATCGTCACCGTCCACAGGGCCTGCCCGACCTCGTCAACGGAGGGCAGCCTGAGGAGCGGTCCGCGACCGTAGGGATCGAGCACCAAGACCGGCCGGTCCGCCTGTTGGCGGTCCCACCGACGAGCGCCCCGACCCTCGGTGATCTCACCGGCCTGTCGGAGCGCGACCGCCGCGAGGCGGAACCGTTCCGGCAGGGGCACTTCCTCGCCCGTGCCACCAGCCGCGACGACGTCGAGCAGCTCAAACACGCGGTCACTGACGTCGATGGCGAAGTCGCCGCCGTAGCGGAGGAACCGCTCAACCGGCTTGTCGACGTTGAACAACTTGCCCTCCGCGGCCTTGCTCGCCGCCCATGCCACGAACCCGTCCGGGGTTAGGGCCGGGTCCTTGGTGCGCCGCTCATCGACGAGCCTGAAGTAGTCACCCAAGCAGTAGGTGGGCACCCCGGAGTGCATCAGGATCGGCCCGACGAATCGCTCTCCAGGATCCTCAATATCGTGGAAGTCAGGCAGGCCCAGCGCCCGGAGATTGTCCAGGAAGGCAGTCCCCCACTCCCGCTGGAAACTCTGGCCGCTATCGATTCCGAGGATGCCCGTCAGCTTCGGCCAGAAGGTGCCGTGAGAGTAGTACTCAGCGGCAACACTCACCGTCGACATCACCTGAACTGCCGGCCAGCGGCGCAACAGCCAGTTGCGATGGAGCGGACGTGCCTCTCGGTACTTGCGTCCCAGGATCTGGAGCACCTGCCCGGCGTGCTCGGCTTTCGCCAGATCTTCAGCGACCAACGACACCAGCCCCAGCCGGCGCTCCCACGCGGCCTGCCGAGCGCGCAGCAACTCAGCCGCGGTGACAACAGGCCTTTCCTGCGTCTCCGCAGAACCCTCTATCAACTCGCCCCCCTGTTGATGCGGCGCCACGATGCGCCGGTCTTCCCTTTGTGGATGCTAACCCGGACACTGCGAATGACGACTTGTGGCATCTGCCGCAGATCGCCTCGCATAGACGCGTCCACTCCGTAACCTGAGGTCCAGATCCGTCCGTAGTTCGACACGGTGACCAAGGCGGCGGAGGTCGGCGGCGATTTCCTCTGCCTGC
>CAKUSI010000076.1 GCA_934678955.1 uncultured Austwickia sp.
CTTCAGATCTTGCTCGGGAGGTACGCCACTTTCACGTCACCCCGCCGAGAGCCATCCACAGGTTCTGATCATTGCTCCCTCCGATGTCGCCAAGCTTCTGCAAGGCAAGGGGTCAGTTAGGGTGTCGGGCGTCGGGTGGACGCGTGGAAGGGGTGACGTGAGACTCGAGGACATTTGCGCCGGTCAACGGCTCAGTGGCGTCATCCCTGGTGATGTGGCCACCATCATCAGCGCGTCCTGGCACGGCCAAGACGCCATCGAGATCACCTTCAAGCTCACAGGCGGCGGACTCGACCAGCGGGTCCTGTTCCGCTCCGACGAAGCCCGTATCACCATCGCCCGCGCAGCCGGACGCCCATTCGATGCGGCGGCGTCCGACTTCAAACTGGCAGCCGAGGCCCAGCGCATCCGCCTCGCGGGCTTGCACGACTCGATGCTCGCCGTGGCGACCAGCGATGTGCAGCCACTGCCGCACCAGATCACGGCGGTCTACGGCGAACTGCTCCCTCGCACCCCGCTGCGCTATCTGCTCGCCGACGACCCCGGCGCGGGCAAGACGATCATGGCGGGCCTGTACGTCAAGGAGTTGATCCTCCGCGACGACGTCAATCGGTGTCTCATCGTCGCGCCCGGCGGCCTCGTCGAGCAGTGGCAGGACGAGTTGTTCATCAAGTTCGGCCTGCACTTCGAAATCCTGACCAACGCGATGCTGGACGCGAACATCAACATCAACGTGTTCGAGACCCACCCGCACCTGATCGCGCGCATGGACCAACTGGCCCGCAACCCGGAGCTGCAGTCGATGCTGGGTGACTCCGAGTGGGATCTTGTGATCGTCGACGAAGCGCACCGCATGGCGGCCCACTACTTCTTCGGCAAGCTCGAGAAGACGCGTCGCTTCGAGTTGGGTGAGTTGCTCGGCAGCATCACCAGGCACTTCCTGCTCATGACCGCCACACCGCATTCGGGTATCGAGCACGACTTCCAACTCTTCCTCACCCTGCTTGACAAGGACAGGTTCGAGGGTCGCTATCGCGAGGGCGTCCACCAGGTCGACACCAGCGACATCATGCGCCGCATGGTGAAGGAGAAGCTGCTGACCTTCGAGGGCAAGCCCCTGTTCCCGGAGCGCATCGCTGAGACGGTCCCCTACGAGCTGACCCCCATTGAGCAGGACCTCTACGAGCGGGTCACCGATTACGTGCGCCAGAGCTTCGACCGAGCCGAACGCCTCAACGGCAAGCGCAAGAACACGGTTGGCTTCGCGCTCACCGTGCTCCAGCGTCGCCTCGCCTCCAGTCCTGAAGCGATCCTGCGATCGCTGGAACGCCGCATCACGCGGCTGGAGCGTCGCAAGACCGAGATCCTCACCGGCACCTTCCGTGAAGAGAAGGACGTCGCCGACGTCACCATCTACGACGACTATGACGACTACACCGCCGACGAGATCGAGCAGGTGGAAGAAGAGCTCGTGGACGCCGCCACCGCGGCCCAGACCATCGAAGAACTGAATGCGGAACTCGCCGAACTGGCCAACCTGAGCGCGCTCGCGCGTCGCGTCCGCGATTCAGGCAACGACCGCAAGTGGAGCGAGCTCAGCCGCATCCTCCAAGACCACGAGTTGCGCTACGACTCCAACGGTCGCCCTCGCAAGCTGATCGTGTTCACCGAGCACCGCGACACACTCGACTACCTCGCCAACCGCATCACCACGGTGCTCGGACGCCCCGATGCAGTCCAGTCCATCCATGGCGCAGTGCGTCGGGCCGACCGACGCCAGATCACCGAGGAGTTCACCAAGAACCCCGAGTGCCAGGTCCTGCTCGCCACGGACGCCGCGGGCGAGGGTCTCAACCTGCAGGCCGCCAACCTCATGGTGAACTACGACCTGCCCTGGAACCCCAATCGCATCGAGCAGCGCTTCGGCCGCATCCACCGCATCGGCCAGACCGAGGTGTGCCGCCTCTGGAACCTCGTGGCCGACAACACCCGCGAGGGCGAGGTCTTCAACCGCTTGCTCTCCAAGATCGAGGAGCAGCGACGCGCCTACGGCGGCGAGGTGTTCGACGTCCTGGGCGAGGCCTTCGAGGGGACGCCGCTGCGTGCGCTCCTCATGGACGCCATTCGTTACGGTGAGCGACCCGAGGTGCGCGCCAAGATGCACCAGGTGATCGACCAGCAGGTGGGGGAGGGGCTCCCCGAGTTGTTGCGCGAGCGGGCCCTGGCGACGGAGGTGTTGTCGAAGGCCGACCTCGACAAGCTGCGCCACGACATGGACGAGGCCCGCGCGCGGCGCCTGCAGCCGCACTACATCGAGCTGGCGTTCCGCGCCGCGTTCAACCGGCTGGGTGGCCGGATGGCTCGACGTGAGAAGGGTCGCTTCGAGATCACGAATGTGCCCGCGGGTATCCGTGCGGCGACCAGGCTGCCGATCGCCACGCGCTACGAGCGGGTCTGTTTCGCGCTCGACGCCGTGCACCCAGATGGCCAGGTGCCCGCCGTCCTCCTGGCGCCGGGGCACCCAATGCACGACGCGGTGATGAGCGAAGCCGCGACCCTGTTGAAGCCGGCCCTCGAGGCGGGCACCGTGCTGGTGTCGGCGTCCGTCGCGAAGCCGATGCTGTTGGTCGGCATCGTCGAAGAGATCGTGGACGGAACCGACGAGACCATCGCGAAACGGTTCAGCTACGCGTACGTCGACGAGTCCGGTGCGGTGTCCGACGCCGGCCCGGCGCCCTACCTCGACTGCGTGGCAGCGCCGGACACCCTGGCCACCGGCGCGGTCCGCGGTCTTGCGTGGCTGGCAGGTGCCGAGGAGCGTGCGGTGAGTTGGCTCATCGAGAACCGCCTGCCTGCGTTCCTGGGGCAGGTCAAGCCACAGCGCCAACGCGAGCTCGGCAAGGTGCGCGACCAGGTGCACGGACGCCTGTCGGCTGAACGCGAACGTCTCTACGGCGAGGCCATGGTGGCCAGCGAGAAGGAACGTGCCGGCGAGAAGCCCAAGGAGTCGTCTGACAGCCTCACCCGCAAGGCCGCAGAGCTGGACGTGCGGCTCAAGCGTCGGCTCCAGCACCTCGCGCAGCAAGGCCAGCTCGACACGCGTCCGCCGCGGATCTTGACCGCCGCGGTCGTGATCCCACTGGACGCCGTGGTCGACGAGGTGCCCGCCGACGAGCCTCTGCGACGGGCGGTGTCGACCAAGGAAGTCGAGCGCCGCGGCGTCGAGGCGGTGCTGGCCCATGAGCGGCGCCTTGGCCGCAACCCACAGGAGCAACCGTTCAACAACCCCGGCTACGACATCTTGTCGACGCTGCCAGACGGCGGGTCGCTGCGCATCGAGGTCAAGGCACGCATTGAGGGTTCGGACGACTTCTTCATCAGCCACAACGAGGTCATGACGGGCAAGAATGCGGCGCCGGAGTACCGACTGGCGTTGGTGCGGGTCGACCAGCGAGGCGCTTCGTTCGATGAGGTGCGCTACGTGTCCGACCCGTTCGCAACCACAGAGTTCGGCGACTTCGACGCCACCGGCATCACGGGCAAGTGGGCGACGATGTGGGGGCGTGGACGCGAGCCCTTCTGAGCTCAACTCCAAATGAACTCCAAACGCTGACTTTGATTTGGAGTTAGGCTGGGGGGTGTGAAGATCCCCGCAAGGCCGCCGGCGTTCGATTTGGGCGTGTTCTCCGACTCGCAGGAGCTTGTGACGGCATTGAACTCAGTGCGCCAAGCGCAGGATGACTACGTTCCCTGGGAGAAGTTCCGTTTCCGCACGCCGCCGGATGGGCTCTCTGCTGAGAAGTGGTGGATGGTCACCACGCTCGAACGGCGGGGGCAGCAGCGAGAGTTGCCGCTCAGGGACCTTGACGGACACCCCTTCCGGTTCGCACTTCCAGACGTCGTGCTTCGCTTGGCGGACGCCGTCACCCGCCAAGCCGGCGGCCACATCGGCATGGCAGAACCGGTGACCAACCCGGCCACGCGCGAGACCTATGTGGTCCGGTCGCTCATGGAGGAATCGATCACGTCAAGTCAACTGGAAGGCGCGGCCACCACGCGCAAGGTGGCCAAGGAGATGCTCCGTACAGGCCGCGAGCCCCGTGACCACAGCGAACGCATGATCTGGAACAACTATCGGGCGATGCAGTTGGTCACCGAGTATCGGGACAGGCCGCTCACGCCCGAGCTGGTGCGTGAGATTCATGAGGTGGTCACCATGGGCACCCTCGACGACCCTGACGACGGTGGCCGTCTTCAGGTACCGGGCGACGAGCGGGTCCACGTCGAAGCCCATGATGGTCACGTGGTGCATCAGCCCCCCGCGGCTGGTGAACTTCTGGAACGTTTGGACGCCTTGTGTGCCTTTGCCAACCAAGGAGGCGAAGAAGGCCCGTGGCTCCATCCGGTCTTGAGAGCGCTGGCTGTGCACTTCATGGTCGGCCACGACCACTACTTCGTTGACGGCAACGGCCGTCTCGCGCGGGCGCTCTTCTACTGGTCGATGCTGCGCCAAGGCCTGTGGTTGACCGAGTACGTCACCATCTCGACCATCCTGCGCAAAGCGCCGGCGCAATACGCACACTCCTACTTGAACACCGAGTACGAATCCGATCTGACCTACTTCTTCATCTATCACCTGGGCGTTCTCCGGCGTGCGTTCACGGACCTGGAGAGCTACCTGGCAGACAAGGTGGCTGAGCGTCAGGTCGTCCGGACGTTGCTGGATGCGCGTCACCGAGATTTCAACCATCGGCAGCAAGCCGTCATCGCCTCGGCCATCGATGAGCCGACTGCTGAGTACACCGCCCAGTCACACGCGAACAGTCACCATGTGACCGTCGAGACGGCACGTGCGGACCTAGTGAGCCTCGAAGAGCATGGGATCCTTGTTCAGGGACCAAAGCGTGGCCGCGCGTTCGTGTGGCGGCCTGCTCCTGACGTGCGGGATGTGCTGCAAGGCTGACCAGCAACTCCAAATCCAAGTGATGGCTTGGACTTCGTTTGGAGTTGGAGCCGCGCGTTGGTCAGCGAACGGGCCGAGTCGGCAGTGGGAACACCAGACGCGTTGGGTCGACCAAGTAGGTGACGTCGACGCGCAACTCGTGGGCGAGTAGGAACACGGTCTCCAGGCGCGCGTTGCCAGGCCCTGGCAGTCCAGTCACGGGATCCTTCGCGTTGTTGCGGTTGTGCTCGATGTTCTGGATCTGGTTGCGCGAAATGCCCGTGCGCTCAGAAAGGTCCTCCTGGGTCAGGCTCTGGGCCTCGCGCAGCGCCCTCACCTTCTCGCCGAGCAGCCGGGACGCCTCGCGATAGGCGTCCTGTGCGCTGTTGGGCATGCCACCCACCCTGTTGGGCCATGGACGCGAAAGCCGCACAACTCATTGGGTACTGGGATTCACCTCAGGAAGACCGTGTCCATGTGCCACTCGACTGCCTCTGCGGCGGGACGGTCCTGCCGATGCTCGGGGACCCGGATCGTGTGTCCGGCCAGGTCGTAGAACTCCTGCCCGTTGCCCCAGTTCTGTCGCAGGAGTGCGCTCACCTGCAGTTCGTGGCGGCCGTTGATTCCGAGGAAGCCGCGATCGAACAGGGTGTGGACATCGGAGCGCAGCAGCAACCCGTTGCTGACGAGGTGAGATCCACCCTCGGCTGCCGGCTTGATGTGCGCGGCCTGGAGGGTGGGGACGATGTGGTTGCCGGTGATGGCGCAGCGACGTGCGTACGAGTCGAGCACCTTGACCTGGAAGGCGGTTTGGCCGAGACGTGCTCTCGTCAGGCGCTCGACGAACCGCACGGGGTCGGCCCTCTCGGACGCCGTGAACAGCGTGTTGTCGACCCGCACCTCGGATCGTTCGAGCATGGACGCGAACATGATGTCGACGCGGCTCCCGGTGCTGCTCAGGTCGTAGCCCTTGGCCCTGGTGAGGTTGCTGGCGAAGTCGGCGGGCTGCGGCAGCGCCCGGTCCGGCGGCATGAAGAAGAGATCACGCAGCAGCACGCACCCGATGAAGGCCGTCGTGTCGAGGTTGGGCTCGCGACGGAAGTGGGCGATGCGCGCGACCAACTCGTCCAGGGAGCCGACGCCGTTGCCCACCCCGTAGAAGTCCCACGCTTCTGCGATGGAGAGCTGGGCGTAGCCGGTGTAGAACCCGCCGCCCACGAGCTGGTTGGGTCCCCACCGATCAAAGCGACGCCCGCGTTTGGGTGACTTGGTCTTGAAGAGGAACGGCTCGCCCACCTGAAGCATCCGGAACTCGCCGGTCGCGCTGGGCTGCCAGAAGTTTGCCTCGGTCTGTTCGGGGTGTTCGGCAAGGAACTCGGCCCAGCGCTCGTCCGTGGGAGCGACGGCAGCCTTCATGGCCGGAGGCTATCGAGACGCCCCTCGCCCCTCGACCCAATGTATTGTGCCCGTGAAGCCCCGAACGCATCGCTGCGCCCTCGGTCGCTCACCAAAGCACAACAGATTGGGCATAGTTCGTGGGGAAGCCTGTCGTCCGACGCAAGTTGATTGAAGTGTCGCTGCCCCTGGAGGCCATCAACCGCGAGTCGGCCCGAGAGAAGTCGATCCGGCACGGCCACCCCTCCACGCTGCACCTGTGGTGGGCCCGGCGCCCCCTGGCCGCCGCCCGGGCCGTAATGTTCGCTCAGCTCGTGGACGACCCCTCGTCACACCCCGACGAGTTCCCCACCGAGGAGGCCCAGCGCGCGGAGCGCGAGCGCCTGCACGACCTCATCGAGCGCATGGTGGTGTGGGAGAACATCCGCGACGAGAAGCTGTTCGCCCAGGCCCACGCCGAGATCCTCAAGTCCACCAACGGCAACCCCCCGCCGATCCTCGACCCGTTCGCCGGCGGCGGCACCATCCCCCTCGAAGCCCAACGCCTCGGACTGGAGGCCCACGCCTCCGACCTCAACCCCGTCGCCGTGCTCATCAACAAGGCGCTCATCGAACTCCCCCCGAAGTTCCGCGACCAGCCGCCGGTCTTCCCCGGACTGGCTGAATCACAGATCCGCACGTGGCGCGGGGCTGAAGGCCTCGCTGCAGATGTCCGCGCCTACGGCCAGTGGATGCGCAACGAAGCCCAACAGCGCATCGGGCACCTCTACCCGGACGCCACCCTCCCAGACGGCACCACCGCCCCCGTCATCGCCTGGATCTGGGCCCGCACCGTCACCTGCCCCAACCCCGCCTGCGGCATCGAGATGCCGCTGGTGCGGTCGTGGTGGCTCGGCAAGAAGAAGGGCAAGGAAGCCTACGTCGCCCCCCGCGTGGTGCAGGACGCCGGGCCTCAGTCAGGTTTCCGGGTGCAGTTCGACATCAGCCACGACGCCAAGGCGGGCCCCACCGCTGACAACGATGGAACCGTCGGACGGACTGGGGCCATCTGTGTCGCCTGTCAATCGCCCGTCGATCTCGAGTACGTTCGTTCGACGAGTCGCGAGGTTGGACTGGGCTCTCAACTGATGGCGGTGGTTGCGGAGGGGACGCGACAGCGAATCTACCTGCCGCCAACAACTGCTCAAGTGCAGGCCAGTGACGTTGCGGAGCCCGATTCGATCCCTCCCGGAGAGCTCTTCGACTGGCCCGGTCGGATCAACGTCTTCCGGTACGGACTTACCCAGTTCTCGGATCTGTTCACGAACCGGCAGCTGGTCGCGCTCACCACGTTCAGCAACCTCGTCAGTGAGGCCCGCGAGCGGGTCAAGGCCGACGGTGGCTCGGACGGCTACGCCGACGCCGTCGCCACCTACCTCGGCCTTGCCGTTAGCCGCACAGCGGATCTCACCAACTCTCTTGTCACGTGGTCCAGCTCTCGGGATCAGGCACGGAACCTCTTTTCGCGTCAGGCGATTCCTATGGCATGGGACTTTGTTGAGGTCAGCCCCTTTGCCGGTGCAGCGGGCGACGTTGGGGTTTCAGTTGAGACGGCTTGCAAGGCGCTCGCCAACGTTGTGCCCTCAGGCGTTGAGGGGATCACTGATCAGGCAGATGCGGATGGGCGAGGGTTCGAAGGATTGTTGCTGAGCACGGATCCGCCGTACTACGACAACATCGGCTATTCGGATCTCTCCGACTTCTTCTACGTGTGGCTTCGTCGCAGCCTGCGTTCAACCCATCCGACATTGTTGGGGACGATGCTGGTTCCCAAGGCTGAGGAACTGGTTGCCAACCCCTACCGGCACCAGGGGAAGGATGGGGCGAAAGAGTTCTTCGAGTCTGGGTTCCGCAGCGTCTTCGCCCGGGCTCGCGAGAGTGCCCTGCCCGACTACCCCATCACTGTCTATTACGCCTTCAAGCAGAGCGAAGCCGATGAGCAGGGAGAAGCTTCTTCGGGTTGGGAGACCCTGCTCGAAGGGATGATTCGCTCCGGTTGGATGATTACCTCCACCTGGCCCATGCGGAGCGAGCGAGGTGGCCGGATGATCAGTGTGGGGACGAACGCGTTGGCGTCCTCGATTGTGTTGTCGCTGCGGCCGCGCGCCGACGACGCGCCCACGACCGACCGGCGCGGGTTCATCGCGGCTCTTGAAGCCGAGCTTCCCGACGCGCTGCGCAAGCTGCAGCAGGGGCAGGTGGCCCCGGTCGACCTGCCGCAGGCGGCGATCGGACCGGGCATGGCAGTGTTCAGCCGCTACTCCGGCGTCCTCGAACCGGACGGCAGGAGGATGACGGTCAGGTCGGCGCTGGCACGCATCAACGAAATCCTCGACCAGGTGCTCAACGAGCAAGAAGGCGACTTCGACACCACCACACGGTTCGCCCTGGCCTGGTACCGCCAGCACGGCTACAACGTGGGCAAGTTCGGCGACGCCGACAACTTGGCCCGGGCGCGCAACACGAGCGTCGACGTGCTCGACCGCGACGGCATCCTGACGAGCAGGGCAGGCAACGTCCACCTGATCAAGGCAGCCGACCTCTCGTGGGACTACGACGTGCTGCGCGACAACCACACCAGCATCTGGGAGTCGCTGCACCACCTCGTGAAGACCTTGGAGCGGGACGGCATCGCGCCCGCGGGGGACTTCCTGCGCGATGCGTTGTTCAGGCCCGACGGCGCCGTGGATCCCGATCTGGTCAAGGAACTCGCTCACCTGTTGTTCCGCATCGCTGAGGGCAACGGCGCCACCAAGGACGCTCTCAGCTTCAACGCCCTGGTGACGAGCTGGCCCGACGTCCTTGCGGTTGCGCGAACCGAGGCGCCCGCCACCAAGCCCAGTCAAGGGGCATTCGACTTCGACGATGAAGGGAATTGATCGTGGGCTTCCTCACCCCGATGTATGAACTCGGAGAGTTCCTGCGGTGGACGCGTAGTGGCGAGATCCAGCTCCCTGACTTCCAACGCCCCTACAAGTGGGAAGACGAGAGAATCCGGCAGTTGCTGGTCACCGTGCTGCGCGGGCACCCCATGGGGGCGGTGATGCTGCTGCGCACCGGCAACGCGCAGGTGCGGTTCAAGCCGCGGCCACTGGAGGGCGTCGCGCTGCCCGCGGGAATCGAGGCGAAACATCTCTTGCTCGATGGCCAGCAGCGGCTCACCTCGTTGACCCAGGCGCTGAGTGGCTCGGGCGTCGTCGCCACGAAGGATGATCGCGGCAAACTCCTGGAGCGCCGCTACTTCGTGCACATGGAGACGGCGCTGAGCGATGCGGGCAGGGTCGACGAAGCGATCGTCTCCATTCCAGGCGATGGCGTGCTGCGGACCAACTTCGGCAAGGATGTGGTGCTCGACCTCAGCACCCAGGAACTGCAAGGTTTGCAAGGCTACTTCCCCCTGAACCTGCTCTACGGCGACTACATGAGCTGGATCCTCGATCTCGACGACACGCTCGTTGGCAAGGCGTTCCACAAGCAGTTCATCCAGCCCGCCACAACCTACGACCTGCCTGCCATCATCCTCGACGAGGACACCGAGAAGGCGGCCGTTGCCACCGTCTTCGAGAAGGTCAACATCGGCGGGTTGCCCCTCAACGTGTTTGAACTGCTGACCGCGACCTTCGCCGGGGATGCCGAACACTACGCGGCGACGGGCCAGGACTTCCGCCTCAACGACGACTGGCGCGAAACCCAGTCGCTGTGGGCGGGACACCCAGTGCTCTCCACGGTGGGCAACACCGACTTCCTGCAGGCCGTCACCATGCTCGCGACCCGCAAGCGCAATCTCGCCTCCACCGCGGACCGGCCGCCGGCCATTTCGGCCAAGCGCGAGGACGTGCTCAAGCTCGAGCTCACCGATTACCTCGAATGGCGGACGCCTCTGCGCGAAGCGTTCGTCTGGGCGTCCACATTGCTGGCCGACTGGCACATCTTTGCCGCGCGCGATGTGCCCTACGCTTCGCAGTTGGTGCCGCTGGCGGCGATCCGCGTGGTGCTGGGCAAGGACGCCGACCTCTACGGCGTCCGCCAGCGCCTGGCCACGTGGTACTGGTGCGGGGTGCTTGGCGAACTCTACGGTTCGGCCACCGAATCACGGTTCGCACGCGACATTGAGCAAGTGCCCGCGTGGGCGCGAGACACTTCCGCGCCACAGCCTCGTACCGTTTCTGACGCCAGTTTCGTCGAGTCACGCCTGCTCTCCTTGCGCACGCGCAACGCCGCCGCGTACAAGGGGATGGCAGCCCTCATCCTTGCGCGTGGTGCTCGCGACTGGATGGAGGACAAGGCGTTTGACAAGGTGCAATACATAGACCTTGCTGTCGACATCCACCATGTGTTCCCCCAGAAGTGGTGCAACGACCACGGTATCGACGACCAACTGCGCGAGAGCATCGTCAACAAGACCGCCATTTCGGCACGTACCAACCGGTCGATCGGTGGGGTCGCGCCCTCGTCCTACCTGCCGACGATCGAGAACCGTGCCCAGATCGACTCCACCAAGCTGGACGAACTTCTCTCCACGCACCTGATTTCGGCGAAGCAACTCCGTGAGGACGACTTCCACGGCTACTTCAGACTGCGTCGCTTGGCCCTGTGTGAGCTGGTGGAGGAGGCGATCGGCAAGCAGGTGCAGCGTGACGTCGATGATGGCCACGCGGAAGAGGACTCCGGGGCTTTCGAGGCCGATTCGTTGTTCGAGGCCCAACTGGAGGGGGAGAACTGACATGGCTACCAGCAACCGCGACCGCATCGACCAGATGTTCCAGGTCATGGCCCCGGCGCTCGATGATTTCATTGCCTCGGTGATCGGGCAGGGCGAACCGGCGCTCGGCGCGGCATGGACCAAGCTCGTGCAAGCCAAGGACGTCAAGAACGGAGCGTCGGCGTCCAAGGCGTACGACCCGCTCGATCCTCAAGTGCAGTTCCGCATGTTGACCGAGCGCAACATCACGACAGGGTTCCAGCCCGGTTGGTACCCGTTCGACGCCGATCTGGGTCGGGCCGGCGACACGTTCGCCAGCGAACTGCGTGAGGTGCGGAACGCGTGGGCACACAACAAGCCCTTCACCGACGACGACGCCTACCGGGCGCTGGATACCGGCGAGCGTTTGCTGAAGCTGGTCGGGGCCTCCGAGGAAGCCGAACAGGTGCGCGCCATCAGGCTCAACCTGCGACGGGTGACCGCAGACAAGGCCGACAAGCAGGTGCTCAAGGCGACGATCGACAACCCCGAGGCGACAGGTCTGCGCCCGTGGCGTGAGGTGCTGCCACCGCACATCGACGTTGCGACGGGCAACTTCCATGCCTCGGAGTTCGCCGCTGACCTATACAAGGTCGCCACGCAGGGCGAGGTGGACGCCGACTACGCCGACCCCGTCGAGTTCTTCAAGCGTACGTACCTCACCGAGGGCCTCCGCGACCTGATCGGCCGCGCGGTGCGCCGGCTGTCCGGCGACGCGAATGCGACGCCCGTGGTCAACCTGCAGACCAACTTCGGTGGCGGCAAAACCCATTCGATGCTGGCGCTGTGGCACGTGGCGGCGGGGCGTCCGATCGGTGACTTCCCGCAGGAAACCCAGGAGCTTCTGCAGGCCAGTGGCTACACCGGTGAGTCGATCAACCGGGTGGCGCTGGTGGGCAACCACCTGAGCCCGTCCGGCATCACGAAGCCCGATGGCACCCACGTCAACACCTTGTGGGGTGAACTCGCGTGGCAGCTCGGTGGGGCAGTGGCCTACGGCATGGTCGCCCAGTCCGACCGTGACCGGACACCCCCGGGCCAAGCCCTCCACCGCCTGCTGGACACCTACGCGCCGGCAGTGATCCTGATCGACGAGTGGGTGGCCTATGCCCGCTCCCTGGTGGGGCGTGACGACCTGGCAGCAGGGACGTTCGACGACCAGTTCACGTTCGCCCAGGCCCTGACCGAGGCGGCGAAGGGGACCAGCGGCGTCCTGTTGGCCATCTCGATCCCCGCCTCAGAGACTGGGGACGCCGACACCATCGCCGCCGGCAGCGCCGAAGAAGTCGGAGGCGCGAACGGGCTCGCGGCACTCAAGCGCCTGCAGAACGTCGTGCGGCGGGTGGCGGACCAGTGGCGTCCCGCCTCGTCGAACGAGGCCTACCACATCGTCAAGCAGCGCCTCTTCACCCAACCCGATGCCGCCGCGCTGGCGTCCATCAACGCCACCGCGCGCGCGTACGTCGACATGTACCGCAAGTACGGCAGCGACTTCCCCCGCGAGGTCCGTGACGTCGCGTTCGAGGAGCGGATCCGGGCGACCTACCCCATCCACCCAGAACTGTTCGACACGCTCTACGAGCAGTGGAGTTCTTTGGAGCGGTTCCAGCGCACCCGCGGCGTCCTGCGCCTGATGTCGACGGTGATTCACGCGCTGTGGATCGGAGAGGACGCGTCGCCCCTGATCATGCCCGGGTCGATCCCGCTCGCGACGTCGAGTGTCAACAGCGAGCTGACGCAGTACCTGCAGGATTCGTGGAAGGCCATCATCGACGCCGACGTCGACGGGGCCAACTCGGAGCCGGTGCGGATCGACAAGTCGAAGCCGGTGTTCGGGCAGCGTTCGCTGACCAAGCGGCTCGCGCGCACGGTGTTCTTCGGCGCTGCGCCGACGATTGCACCCGGGGCGTCCAGCAAGGGAATCGGCACCCAGCGGGTGTTCCTGGGCACGGCCATTCCGGGTGACGTGCCCGGCAACTTCCACGCGGCGCTCACCGCGCTGCAAGACCGCGCGACCTACTTCTACGCGGGTTCGGGCAAGTACTGGTACGACCTGCAGGCCAACATCACCCGCACCGCCAAGGACCAAGCCGAGCGGCTGCATCCGGAGGACGTGTGGGCAGAGGTGATCCGACGTCTACAGGGTCAGGCGCGCACGCGGGCCGACTTCGCCGGCGTCCACATCGGACCGGAGACGAACGGCGACATCCCCGACCTCGACGAGGCGAGGTTGGTCATCCTGCACCCGAAGT
>CAKUSI010000077.1 GCA_934678955.1 uncultured Austwickia sp.
CTGAGGTCGGTGACCATGCCGACGGCGTGGGGCAGGTCGATACAGCGGCTGAACGCCGTCCCGCCCTTGTAGTCCACGAACAGGAACGTCACCCGGTCCGGGCTGTAGGCGTGGGCCATGCCCAGCACCCACGCCTGCAGGAACTCCGACTTGCCGGCGCCGGTGGTGCCGCCGACGAGCGCGTGGGGACCCTGCGTACGCAGGTCGAGAGTGAACGCCTCCACACCGTTGTGACCCACCTGGGCGCGGAGACTGCTCTTCTGCTCCAACTTGCGGGGCGGACTGTCACGCACGACGAGGGACTGGTTCTCCCGCCACCTCGACACCACGATGTCCGGGTCATCGGCCGCCTCCTTGCCCAGGAGCGACACCACCGGAACGTTGCGCGGGAGATCGGACTCGTCCTCGACCGGCGCTCCCGCATCCACCAGTGGTGCCATGCGCCTGGCCAGGGCATCCGCGGTCTCGAGCGCGACCGACTCACAGGCGACCGGCCGCACGAGTTGTTCGGAGCGCACCTGTCCGACCTGGGTGAGGCGGCCGTCCCCCACATCGAGCCAGCTGCGGCAGGCTCCCGGGATTCCCGCCCGGCGCTCCGAGACCCAGAGGACATGGACGCCGACATCCGGTCCGTTCTCCGCGATCCGGGTCAGGCGGGCCTGGCCCACCAGGGGCTGGTCGGCGATCACGACGATGCTCGGCAGCACCGGGGCGGGAATCTCGTCCTGGGTGCCCTCGGGTCCCCGGTTCGTGGCCCGGGCACCCTCGGAACGCTGGGCCACCAGATCTTCGAGCGCGTCCACCATCGCGCGTCCGGTGCCCGGGTCGGCCGACAGGTGGATCCCGAGCGGCGAGTGGGGTGAGGACGTGTGGGGCAACCACTCCAACCATCGCCAGCGCTGCCGGCCCGCGGCGGAGGTCAGGCAGCACAGCACGACTTCCGCCGGCGAATGCAGGGCGGCCAGGTGCGTGACGGTGGCTCGCGCGACCCCGGACACCGCGTCCGGATTGCCGCACAGGCCCAGACCTCCGGCGCTGCGGAGGTCGGCCACGACCGGCATGCCGTCGATCCACGCGAAATTGTCGGCGACCTCCTGGCGGGCCGCGATCAGTTCGGGCAACGCCTCCGCCCCCGCGCGACCGGGGTCGACGACAGTGGCGGGGCGTACGCGGCCGAGACCCAACCTGATCTGCAGGAACTCGGGATGTTCCGGCCGTCGCGACCACAGCAGTTCGCCGAGGCCGGAGACGGCACCGATGGACTCCTCGACGGACGGATGCTGGGCGAGGGCCTGGGCCCGCTCGGTCTGGTGGGCCGTGGTCAGGTCGGTCGTGGCCTGCTCGAGGGCCGCGTTGAACCGGGCGGTCTGCTGCTTGACCCGGGCCTTCCGGTCGGCGCGTTGGGCGAGCCAATTGCCGATCATGAGCAGGGGGCTCATCGCCAGGAACAGGACACTCATCATGTTGCGCGTGACCGCGAAGAACACTCCGCCCATGACAACCGGGAGCACGATCGCGAGCCACGGGAAACGGCCCGGATGTGGCCGGTCGGGCACGTCGGGCAGCGCGATCTTGTCCCCGGCGGGCCTGACGAGCACGCGGGGCGGTCGGGTGAAGGGGATCTCCGTCGAGGTCGACGGCAGGCCGGCCGGGGGCCGGAGATGGTTGACGGTGATGGTGCTGCGGCCCAGGGTGACGACATCGCCCTGACCGATCGGCGTCCGCGTCACCCGGACCCCGCCGACGAGGACACCGTTCGATGAGTTGTCGTCGACGATCTCGACACGATCGCCGATGACCAGCCGCGCATGGCGCGCGGAGACCATGCTGTCGGTCAGCCGCACATCGTTCCCGAGGCCCCGGCCGATCCGGCTGGTGCCCTCCGGCAGCGGCACCTCGACGCCGGCATCCGGGCCGGAGATCACGCGCAGGAGAGCCACCTGTTCCCCGGTCCGCTGCGCATTGCCCCCGGCATCCGGATAGGCCAACTCGATGACCGACCCGGATCGGATGCCGGATTCGAGCAGGGTCTGGGAGACGGGGAGGATGCGGGTGGGATCGGCACCCTGGCCGACGGTCCGCAGGGTGAGCGGTGCATTCGGCAGCAGTGTGGCATCGGCCTCGGGGCCCTGGGCGAGCACCCGGGCGACATCGCCGCACGTGGCGGTGCCGTCGGCAGTGATCTGCAGGTGGGCTGTTCGACCCGCGTGGTTCGGATCGCGGAACAGGATGCGGAGCTTCATGTCAGTCCTCCGTGCAGGCGATGACGGGTTCGGACGACCGGCCGTTGGAACGACGCATCAGCACTTCGACACAGGCTTTCCCGGCTGCGGCCTGCAGGCGGACGGAGGTCTCGTCGGTGCGTTGATATTTCGTCTCGATCCCGATCTCGGGCACCCGGGCAAGGTAGTAGTCCCCCTCTTGCGGGTCCGGGTTGGCCCAGGTCGCCAGGACTTGGTCACCCTCGCGAACGACCCGGACGTCGGTCGGCTTGGGGATCACCCGGCCGATCGGGTCCACCGGCGCAGCCGTCGGCGTCGTCCGGTCCTCGGTGGTGGCCCGCACGTTTCCGCTGAGCCAGGTGCCGCCCACGGCCACGAGGGTGATGAGGGCCACGACCGCGGCGAGGGCCGCGATGAGGCGTACGCCCCGGCGGGACTTCGCGGGAGCCGGGTCCGGGGCCGCGGCCGGGACCTCGCGTGACTCCGGGGCATCGTGCCCCTGCCACTGTCGGGCTGGCTGGGCGGTCTGGGACCCGAACCCGTGCTGCACCACTTCGGGCCTGTCATAGCCCGCACCCATCCAGCCGGGAGAGGGCGGCGGCTGGGCCTTCGGCGGGCCGCCGGTGACGGTGTCGGGAGGCCGCGGGGCTGGCGTACCCATCCCGAATCCCGCCGGCTGGTCCGGGTCGAACGTCGGGAACCCGGTCACGCGGGTGCCGGTCTCGTGGCCTGCGTGCTCCCATTCGTCCTCGTCCTCCGACAGGACATCGATCGTCGTGACCGGCGACCCGAGTTCGGTCTGGACGGACTGGAGCGCGCGGGCGAATTCCGCGGCGCTCGGATAGCGCTGGGCCGGGTCCTTCGCGAGGCCCACCTGCAGGATGCGCTCGAGCGATTCGGGCACATCGGCGCGGCCCGTGCGCGGCGGCGGCATCGAATAGACGCGCTGGGTCAGGTTCCAGGCATCGCCGGGCAGGCCGGGGCCCTCGAAAGGGCTGTGGCCGGTGAGCATCGCGTACGTCGTCGCCGTCAGCGAATAGACGTCGGCGCCCGGTCCGGTGAGCTGGCCTCGCACCTGTTCCGGCGGTGCCCAGGGCACCGAGAACGCATCCGTGCCCGCAGCGCCCGCCTGGGCCGCGATGCCGAAGTCGGTCAGCGCGGGGCGGCCCCGGCTGATGAAGAGGATGTTGGCGGGTTTGATGTCGCGGTGGAGTACGCCGAGTCCGTGGGCGGTTTCGATGGCTCCCGCGATCTGGATCGCGACCTCGAGCGCGCGGGGCACCTGGATCGGGTGGCGTGAAATCTCGGCGGCGAGTGAGCGCGGGAGGCACATCTCCATGACGAGGAAGGCCCGCCCGTCGGGGGCGACGCCGGTGTTGAAGACGGGCACGACGGCCGAGTGTTTCGACAGTTTGGCCATCAGGTTGGCCTCGGTGCGGAACTGGTCGAGCGCGTTCGGGCCCAGCGTGCCGCGCATGACCTTGATCGCGACGGGTCGGTCGAGGTCGACCTGGTGATAGCGGAAGACCGTGGAGAATCCGCCGTGGCCGATCAGGCCGACGAACTCATAGCCCGGCAGGCGTGGTGGGGCTTCGGGGCCGAGGTTCACGGCACCTCCTCAAGCGCGACCCAGACCCCATGACCCAGGTCGAGGACATCGCCGGTCCGGAGCGGCAGCGGGCGTTCGGGCAGGCGCACGGGCGTCTCGCCGCGGCGTTGCAGCATCGTGCCGTTGGTCGAGTGCATGTCCACGGCGAGGACCGACCAGCCCTCCAGGCGGATCTGCAGATGATTGCCCGAGATGTGATCGCGGGGGATCGGATAGAGGCGAGGCAGGTGCCGGTCCGTGACCTGGTTGGCGCGGGGCTGGCGGCCGATGATCACGGCATCGGTGAGTTCGATCATGTCTCCGTTGGCGAATCGCAACCGGCCGAGCGGCGGGCGCGGGACCTGGCGCGGTGGCGCGCTGATCGGGGCGCCGCAGATCCGGCACGTGGGCCGCTGTGGTGGGTTGGGGTGACCGTTCGGGCAGTGGGCGGCCAGGACGAGCGGCGTACCTGCCGGGGCGCTCGGAGCGGCAGACGTTCCCGCGGGAACGCCGGGATTGGGAACGGGAGTGGGCTGTGCCGCCTCCCGGAGCGCCGGGCCGAGCATCGTCATGCCGTCGTGATCGCCCGAGCTGGGAGCCGGTCTCGACGGGGGCGTCGCAGTCGGTTCTGCAGCCAATGGAGGGGGAGCCGCGGCGACGGGCGCAGACTCGGCGGCCCGGTTGGCGAACGCCGTATCGGCCCACAGATGCGAGAACGAGCCCGGTGCGGCGGCCTCGTTGGCGTCGTTGGCCTCGGGCTTCGCCGGGGGTTCCGCAGTGACAGAAGCCCACCGGAGGGCTTCGGCGGGAACGAGTGCCGCTGTGGCGGGCCGCCAACCGGGCCGGTCGGCCACGTCGGGCAGGGCCGGGCCGGGTGTCACCGCGGCCAGGACGAGGTCGTCGATACGACCGAACGAGCGCTGGGTCCAGGCCAGGGAGCCGGCATGGGTCAGCTCGCCGGACTCCTCGCCGCGGATGCGGGCCACGAAGCCGGGACCGACCGCGACCTGCCAGCCGGAGGGAGTCTGAATCGCGGCCACGAACCCCGGCATGGAATCACCGCGAGCTACCCGGTGCAGTTCGGCGATCAAGTCGCCGATCGACCCGGGGGTCGCGCTCCAGAGGTCGCTCGCGGCGGGGAGGGCGACCTCTGGCGAGACCAGGGCCAGGCCGGCGTCCCACAACAACCCGTGGGCCGACCCGGCAAACCAGCTGCCCGGGCTCGAGTGGCGGCTCTCGCTCATCGCGTCTCCTCCCCGGGCACGGTCCGATCGAGCGGACTGCCGTGATCGATGTCGCCCAGGATCGCTACGACGACGGCTGTGACGTTGTCGCGGGCACCGCCTGCCACGGCGGTTCGGACCAGGGTCTCGGCGGCAGCCTGGGAATCGGCCGCTCCGGCGAGCACCGCCCCGATGACCTGATCGGTGACCTCCCCGGTCAGGCCGTCGGAGCAGATCAACAGGCGGTCACCCGGTTGGGCCGGCAACAGCCATTGATCGACCATGGGCGCGGACGCCTGCCCGGCTCCGATGGCGCGGGTGATGAGGTTGCGGGCGGCCCGGCGGGCCCCTTCGGCATCGCCCGACGCCCGCAGCATTTCCGCGACCGAATGGTCGACGCTGACCTGTTCGAACCGCTCGCCCTGCAAGCGATAGACCCGGGAATCACCCACGTTGAACACCAACCAGCACGGCACTCCACCGCTCGTCGCAAGTGCCGCACCCGCGAGGGTCGAGCCGGGGGCCTGGGGACCGGGGTCGATCTCCGCGATGTCCTGAGCGGCAACGGCTACCGCCGCGTGCAGCTCCTCGGGCTGCAGCCAGCGCTGGCCGGCGTACGCCTCGAAGGCCCCGACCACCGCGGCCGCGGCGCGGTCTCCACCGCGATGTCCGCCCATGCCGTCGGCGACGAGGAAGACCGGAGGAGTCGCGAGATAGGCATCCTCGTTGAGGGGCCGCCCGCCGGTGTCGGTCGCGGCTCCCCAGGTTACCGTCATTCCCGCTGCCTCAGTCATGGCACACCTCTGCCCAGCGTCCCCCGAACCCGATGCGGGCTCCCGGCGCGGCGACGACCAGCTGACCGGGCGGAACCGGCGCAGCGCCGGCGGCCTGCGGTGGGGTGATCGAGACGCCATTCGTGGAATAGAGATCGACGACCCAGACCCCGCCGGGATCGCTGCCGAGCGCGACATGGGTCTTGGACAACTGCATCGTCGGGTCGGTCATTGCGAGCGGGGTGGCCGTGGCCAGATCCGGCGGCAGGAGCGGGTCGCGTCCGATCACGACACTGTTCGTCAGGTCCAGCCGCGTCGCATCATCCAGGCGCAGCCACACGGTCCGTTCGGCACCCGCGTGGGGTGCCAGGATCGTCTGGTCCGAGGCGGGAGCGGGTTGAGGGGCCGGTGGCATCGGCGTACGCGGGCCCTGCGGGGCTGCTGCCGGAGGCTCGGAGCCGACGCGGGCCTGGAGGGGAACCACGTCGACATGCCGGTCCGGTCGTGCCGGAGGCGGTGGGGTGGCCGCCTGGGCCGGGGCGGCGGGCTTGCTCCAGGGGGTGGAATCGACGAACCCGCCGTGCACGGAGGCACCGACGGGAGCAATAGGCGGCTGGCTACCCGTGGATCCGCCCTGCCAGGGCTGCCTGCCCCCGGGCGGCAGGGCACCCGACGGGCCCTGATGCAGGGAGCCGGGCGTACCCCCACCGAATCCCTGGAACCCGACCGAATGGATCTGCTGGGTCGGAGGCGGCGGGGGCGCGGCGGCCGGGGCGGGGCGGTGGTCGGTGGTGACCAGGCGGAGGCCGGAGACACGGTCGAACCAGGTGCGGCTGTCCGGGCTGCGCGCCGAGATGAGACTGATGAGTGCCTCGCCCAGTCCGAGGGTGACCAGTCCGATACCGGCCTGGGCGAGAAACTTGCCGAGCAGGCGGCCCGAAGACTTCCGACCGTCGCTCATCGCGATCCAGCGCTGGCCGAGGAACACTCCCGCGAGCCGGGCGCCCTTGCCGAACAGCGCCCAGAGGCTCAACACGAGCCAGGCCAGCCCCACGATGCCGCCGATGATGCCGCCGGTGTCGATGACGCGGCGGACCACGACGGAATAGACCAGCCAGCCCACGCCGGCGTGCGCGAGCAGCGCGAGCACTCCGTCGAGCAGCCGGGCACCGAGGCGGGCGCCGAGGGGGACGGACCGGACGGCGGGTTGGGCCAGCAGTGTCACACCGATACCTCCTCGCGGGCCGATGCCCTGACCTTGCCCGATGTGGTGTCCGGAGTCGCCCCCGGGCGGCGTCGGGGCACTCCGCGCCCGCGCCAGAACGACCTCAGCGAGCAGAACCCCAGGAACCGCTTCGCGGGGGTCCGCGTGCGGCGCAGTTCTTCGACGAGTGCCGTGGCGTCGGTCCAGGCCCGCTCGACTGCTTCGTCGCCGGGAGCCTCCGGCCCATAGACCTGGGTGTCGATGTGGCGGGCGGCAGCCGGGAGGGCGGTGAGTTCCGGGTACGCCACCGCGAGCGCCATGGCCTCCTCATGGCGAGTCGCGTTGCGGGGCGGCGGGGTGCCGAAGTCGATGACGCTGTCGACGAACTCGTCCCAGGCGCCACTGACGCGGTCGGCCGGGTCGGCGGCGGTGCGCCGGCGGGTCCGACGGCGGCGCTTCGCCAGGAGGATCAGCAGGAACGGAGCCGCCACGATCGCGCCGATCCCCACCACGGTGCCAACGATCCGCAATGCGGTGAGCAGCCAGGTGAAGTCGGGCGGCGTATCCGTCGGTTGGTCGGTGGCCAAGAATTCGGCCTCGTCGTCCGCGTCCGGCGGCGGGGGCTGCGGCGGCGGGGGCACCTGGGGCCGGGGCTGCGGCTGGGGCTGGGGAACCTCGGTGTTGGGGATCCGGTCCCGATCGGGCGTCGGGTTGAACGTGACCCAGCCGCGATCGCCGAAGTCGACCTCGACCCAGACGTGGGCCTCCGTGCCCTTGACCTGCCAGGCACCGGTCGGCACCGGAGCCTTGGGGTCGGGATAGAACCCCATGACTACGCGCGCCGGGTGGCCCAGCTCGCGGGCCATCAGGGCCATCGCCACGGCATACTGCTCGTCGTCGCCGATCAGCTGCGGGGCCGACAGCATGGTCGCGATGCGTTCGGCGGTGTGGCCGGCGCGGGATTTGCCGTCGGAGCCGTCGGAATAGAAGCCGTCCTGCAGGCGTGACTCGAGCCGGGTGAGTTGTTCGAGCGGGGTTTCGGCGTCACCAGCGTACTCCTCCGCCAGCTCGCTCACGACGGCCGGGACCTCGGTCGATCGCGGGAGGCGGTCGGGGGCGGGGCGGGCGTCGGTGAGGGTACGCCGGTCGGGCTCGGCGGGCAGGTCGCCGACCATGCGGAACCGGTCGCCGGGGGCGATGCCCGCGGTCGTCAGGGCGCCGTTGGTGGAGGTGCTGTGATAGAGCGAATCGGCCTGGGAGTTCGCGTTGGCCCCGGTGAACTCGATCCCGCGCCAGGCCCCCGCGCCGGGCAGCCAGATGCCCTTGTAGTCCTCGACGCCGACCTCCAGCTCGACCGGAGTGCCGGTCGCCTCGCCGTCGATGCGGTCGCCCGCGCGCACATAGCTCGCCGACGCCTGCGCGACGTTGTAGACATTGCCGTCGAACATGTCCAGCGTGGCGATCCGCAGCCGCGCGTCCTTGGGCAGCCCCGCGACCGTGAAGAGGGTTTCCTCCTTCTGGTCGACCTCCCAATAGCGATAGGACGTCAGGGGAGAGGCGTACGCCTTGAGGTCCAGCGGCGGGTCGACGAGGTCACGCAACACCTGGCGTTCTCCGGTCGCGAGGACCGGGGCCGCGACCACCGCGCCCGCGCCCAGGAGCCCGACGGCCAGCACCCCCGCGATCACCGGGAGAACGGCGCGCCGGGTGTTCGGGGTGATGAGTTCGCCGGCGCCGGTGGCGTTCGCGACGTGCCGGTGCCAGGCGGCGTACGCCACCGCGGCGGCGAGCAGTCCCGCGATGAGCCAGCCCGGGGCGAAAGGAGTGGCCGTGCCCCAGGCGACGGCGATGACCAGCAGCGCGACGGCCGGAGCGTACGCCCACAGGGGCCGCCGGGTGCGCAGAGCGATGCTCGTGGCGATGACGGCGAGGACGAGACCGGCGAGATAGGGCACGACCGCCGGGCCGGTGAACCGGTCGGCGGGGGTGGTGACCGTGAGCAGGTCGCGCCACGACTGCACGAGCAGCAGGGCGAGGCGCTGGAGGGAATCGAGGGTGGGCACGATGCCAGCGATGGCGGTGCGGGGGATCGCGAGGGCGGCGCCGAAGACGAGGTAGGCGACGAGGGTGGCCGCGGCGGTCAGGAGCAGCCCCCAGCGGAACCGGGTGGCGAGGGCGGCGACCAGGGCTCCGACGAGTACGCCGCCGCCCGCGGCGATCCAACCCGGCAGGCCACTGAACGTGGGCCCGAATGCCGCGACGCCCGGGGCGAACAGCGCGAGCGTGAGCAGCACGGTGACGACCGCGCGGACGGTGCGGCGGGGGCGCGTGGTTCCGCCCGTTCCCTGAGCCTGTCGAAGGGTCATGACAGCGTCCTCAATCCGCCGGGCAGCTCGGCCAGTGAGCTCAGGTCGAGAACGGTCAGGGTGCCGATGGCGCGGCGGGCCGGGGCGAGGCCCGTGCCACAGCGCAGGGCGAAGGTCGAGAGGTGGGGCGGCAGGGTGAGATGGGCCGCGCGCAGGTCATTGGCCGAAGTGGCGCTGCCGCCGATCAGTGCGACGACCGACGCCGAGGGCACGGCCGCAATCGCGTTCGCCGTGAGCCGGCGGAAGTCCATGGCGGCCGGGGCCAGCTCGACGCCGCACAGGTGATCGAGGACGCCGAGACCGGTGGGCGCGGTGATCAGACCTGTGGGCGTATGCAGGTCGACCTCGCGGCCCTCCTCGTCGGCGGCCAGGGCGAGCGACCCGGCACACGACACCGCGAGTTCGAACTCCTCGGTGTCGGCATAGTCCTCGGGCCGCGTCGACAGGACGAGCAGCAGGTGGGAGCGCATGGACTCCTCGAACTGCCGGACGGTGAGCTTGCCGGTGCGGGCGGTGGTGCGCCAGTGGATCGACCGGCGGTCATCACCGGGCACATAGTCGCGCAGCGCGTGGAAGGAGACGTCGGAGGAGGAGAGATTCTGGGTGGGTACGCCCTCCAGGTCCCGCATGAAGCCCAGGCTCGTGGCCTCGAGTCGGGTGACCTCGGGGTGGACGAACAGCTCGGTGCGCGGCGCGCATTCGCGGCTGCGGCGCATCAGCCCGAGCGGGTCGGCGCGGACGGTCACCGCCGGGCCGATGCCGATGATCGAGCGCCGGCGGGTGCGCACGTGGAAGACCTCGTCATGGCTCGCGTGGGCCGCGAGGCGCGGGATCGCGAACCGGCCCTCGGCCCGGCCCACGGGCAGGTCGACCCGGCCTCCGGGTGTGCCGTGGGTGCTCGGGTTGGTCACGGTCAGACCGCCCAGCACCGATTCGCCGACGCGCGAACGCCGGTTCTCCAACCGAATCTCTGCGGCGTACCGCGCGGGGCGCAGCGTCCACACCACCGCCGCCACCAGCGCGACCGCCAGCACCAGCGCCAGGATCCGGAACTCCACCCAGTCCGCCGACCAGCCGAGCGGGATGCTCAGCGCGAGTCCGATCACCGCGGCCCAACCGAGCCCGGTGAGGGGCGCGAGGGCGGCACGGATGCGGGTGGCGGCGGTGCGGAGGGTACGCCCGGCCCGCGCGATCCTCGGGTCGGTCGCGCGGGTGCGGAGGGCGGTCAGGACGGACATCGGGCCTCAGGCTCAGTAGGTCGGGACCGGCTGGCCGACGGGCGGGCCCTGGGGTGGGAGGCCGGGGCCGGGCTGGCCGCCGCGCTGCATGGGGACGGGTACGCCGGCGAGGGCGCGCCCGATCACGTCCTGGGCCGTGGCGCCGGAGAACTCGGCATCGGGCGACAGCACGAGGCGATGGGCCCATACCGGGGCGGCGAGCTCGCGGATGTCATCGGGCAGCACGTGGTTGCGGCCGTGGGCGGCAGCCCAGACCCGGGCGGCGCGGGCCATCGCGATCGAGCCACGGGTGGACACGCCGAGCGTGGTCGCGATGTCCTCGCGGGTGACCTCGGACAGGCGCTGGATGTAGTCGAGGATGCCCTCGTCGATGTGCAGCGTCTTGGCGGCATCGGACATCTCGCTGATGGCCTTCCCGGACATGGCCGGGCTCAGGTTGCGCGTGCGGTCGGGCTCGGAGGAGCCCGCGAGGATCTGGATCGCCGCCGCTCGGTCGGGATAGCCCACCGACGTCTTCATCAGGAAGCGGTCGAGCTGGGCCTCCGGCAGGCGATAGGTGCCGGCCTGCTCGATCGGGTTCTGGGTGGCGATGACCATGAACGGGCGCGGGACCGCGTACCTCTTCGCATCCACCGTCACCTGGCTCTCCTCCATGACCTCCAGCAGCGCGGACTGGGTCTTGGGCGAGGCGCGGTTGATCTCGTCGGCGAGCACGATCGAGGCGAAGATCGGGCCCTCGTGGAACTGCCAGCCACCGGTCTTCTGGTCATACATCGTCACGCCCGTGATGTCCGTCGGCAGCAGGTCGGGCGTGAACTGGATCCGCGAATGCGGGCTCTGCACCGTCTGCGCGATCGCCCGTGCCAGCGCGGTCTTGCCCGTGCCGGGGGCGTCCTCGAGGAGCAGGTGGCCCTCCGCCAACAGGCACGCCAGCGCCAGCCGGATCACCGGTTCCTTGCCCAGCAGCGCCTGGCCGACGTTGTCCGTCAGGCGCTGGAACTGGTTCGCGAACCAGGTTGCATTTTCGGGGGTGAGTGTCACAAAGTCCGTCCTAGAAGTGAATTGTGTTGGACCAGATGATGTTGGGGCCGATCCGCACATTTATGTACGCCGAATTGTCCATGGCGCAAGAAGATCCGTCGCCGATTATGGCGCTCCCCTGCGCGTCGGTAGCAGCTACGAACTGGGACTGTCGGACACCACCTTGTCCGCTGGCATTTGGAGTTGCCCAACACTGGACCGTATAGGTGGTGTTGGGGTCCATCCCGCGGATCCGTGTGTTGACCCACCAACGGTTGGCTCCGGCACTTCCCCCTTGCGAGATCGTGATGTTTGGGTCTGGTTTCGCGTTGCTGGTGGCTTGGGCACAGTTGAGACTCCCGGTCTGGCCACCTTCCTGGAAGGCCTGGATACATAGGCGCCGGGTGGCGCTATACCCGATGCCCGAGAAGTTGCGCGAACCATACGAAGGGACTTCTCCCGAGGCAGCGTCGCTGAGGCGAAAAACAGTTCGGCGGCCGTTTTCATGACCGTTCGTCCAGGTGCAGTTCACGCTCTGGTCGCCACCCGAGCAACTCATGGTCGGCGAGATGGGCGGGCCATAGGTATTCACCCAGACAACGACGGACTGGCCCGTGGCCGTCACTGAATCCACGGTGCTTCGGGCGAATACCTCAACTCCGGTCGGAGCGTTGTTATAGAAGGCAGCGGAGCTGGTCACAATGCCGTCGGCGGGGATCGGGCCGCCCTGTCCGCCAGCCCTCCACAGGTAGGCAATCTCACTGGGTGCGGCTCCGTTGCCGGGGGCGGGGCCGTGGGTGATGCGGATCTGACTGTTCTGTCCGGTCGCTTCGACCTGAACGTTGGTGGGTTCGCCGGGGAGACTGAATGCGCGAACTCCCCTCGAAGCCGGCGACCACGGACCATCACCCTTGCGGTTGGAGGCCATGACCTGGAAGGTCTGGGGCTCGGTGGAGTTGGCCATGCGGACCTGGGTGGTCAGGCCGGTGCCGGTGTAGACCTGTTCGGTGCCATTGCGACGGACCGTATAGGTCAGGTTGGGGTCGCCGTTGTTGTTGGGCGCGGCCCAGGTGATGGTCGCGCTCCGCAGCGAGGTGGTGATCGTCGGATCGGGCACCACGGTCGGCTGTGCCGGCGCCATCGGCGGGCCTGCCGGAATCACCGCGGTCGAATACGGCGACCATTCCGACGGCTCCTCGGCCCGCGAGTGGGCCTGGATACGGAACCGATAGGAGGCGCCGTTGGTCAGGCCCGTCCAGGTGTACGCCAGCCCAGCGACTTCCTGCTGTCGCGCTCCGCCACCCGGGCCGTCGATCTCGACGGTGTACCCGGTGACCGCCGAGCCCTCGGTCGTGGCAGCGGGCCAGGTGAGCGCCAGCTGCTGCCCGGTCGCATTGCTGTCGACCGCGGTAGGCGCAGCCGGCGTATTGGGCCGGACATCGGGGCGGACCATGTTGGACGCCGCCGACGGATCCGACTCGCCCACGGCATTGGTCGCGAC
>CAKUSI010000078.1 GCA_934678955.1 uncultured Austwickia sp.
GGCGTGCCCGACGTGGAGGCCGCCCGGCAGGCCGCTGACGCGCGGCGCGACGTCGCCGACCGGCACGCCCGGGCGAAGGACCGGCTGGCCGACGTGCTGGCCGGCGCGCAGCTCGCAGAGCTCGAGGACCAACTGGCGCGTGTCGCAGACGAGGAGGCATCGGACGGCGCAGGCGGGACCGATGGGGAGGCGCCGGGCGGGGATGTGGACGCAGGCGGGGCGGCGGGGCAGGAAGAGGCGTCCAGGGCGGACTGGGAGTCCGTGGCCGGCGAGGCGCGGGATCTTCTGGCTCGTGCCCGCGAGGACGAGCAGGCCCTGAGCGCGAGGGTCGAGGCGTTCCGGTCCGGCGTGGAGGCGGCCCGGATGGAGCACGCGAGGGCGGACAGCCTCCTCGGGGCCGCCGAGCGAGAGCTCTCCGCGGCGACGGAGCGCCTGGGACGGCTCCGCGCGTTGGAGGGCGATGACGCGCTGGCTGCGGCGGGGATCGCGGCGCAGGAAGCGCGCCGGCGAGCGTGCGACCTGCGCGACGAGCTGGTCGCGCAGCTCTCGGCCCACGACCCGGAGGCCCTCGACCTGCAGCTCGCCTCGGCAGTCGCACGCGTGAAGGCATCGGAGGAACGGCTCACGCAGCTTCGCGACGAACGGCTGGTGATCGAGGCGCGCCTGGAGTTCAGCGGGCGGCAGGGACGGTACGACGCCCTGCAGGCGGCACGCGGCGACCTGGAGCACGCGGAACGCCGCCTCGCCTCCGTGTCCCGTCGGGCAGAAGCCGCCCGCCTCCTCCACGAGACGCTGCAGACCCACCGCGCCGAGGCGACGCGCGCCTATGCGACGCCGTTCATCGAGGCCATCCGGAGGCTGGGCGCGGTGGTCTACGGCCCGGGCTTCGCGGTCGAGGTGGGCGATGACCTGCGGGTCCTCGCGCGCGTCGCCGCCGGGAAACGGCTGGACTACGAGGCATTGTCCACCGGCGCGCGCGAGCAGCTGGCGCTGCTGACTCGCTTGGCGGTCGCGGGACTCGTGGATCCGGACGACGGCGTGCCGCTCGTCATCGACGACGCCCTGGCCTTCACCGACCCGCAGCGCCTCGACCGCATGTCTGCCGCCTTCGCCCTCCTGGGCGAGCACGTCCAGGTGATTCTGCTGACGTGCGACCCGGGCCGATACGACGGGATCGTGGGTGCCCATCGGGAGGACTTCACGCGGCACTTTCGCAGTGGCGAGGGCGGTCCTGCGCCGCTCGCAGCGGCGGTGGACGCCTGCCCGGCCCCGTGAAGGCGAGGGTCAGCGCGGCGTGACGTGCGGCGGCAGCAGGTCCGGCAGGTCGCGACGCAGGATCGTTCCAGTGGCCGAGCGAGGCACCCGAGGCACGAATGACACCCCCGCCAGGTGCTTGTAGTCAGCGGTGTGGTCTGCCACGTACCGCATGATCCCCTCCTCGGAGGGCCCGCCGCCGGGGCCCCCGGACCGCTCGACGAGGGCCCAGGGCCGCGCGTCGTCGGGAGCCTCGCTCGCGACGGCCGTGACCGCGGCGTCGGCCACACCCGGGTAGCGCTGCAGCACCGCCTCCAGTTCCGCGGGCGCCACGTTGAAGCCGCGGGTCGTGATCAGCTCCTTCAGGCGATCCACGACCCTCTCCTGCCCGGTGTCGTCGATGGAGGCGATGTCGCCGGTGTGCAGCCAGCCCTCCCCGTCGAGCACCGACGCGGTCTCGAGTGGGCGGTCCAGATAACCGTTCATGACGTTCGGGCCCTTCACCCACAGCTCGCCGAGGGCGCTGACGGTCCCCTCGCGCGGTGCGGGCACGTCCCGGCCGGACGCTGGGTCGACGACCCGACAGCGCACGCCCGGCAGCGGGATGCCGACGCCCTCCACGCTGTGCCCTGCCCCGGCGCGCATCACCAGGCAGACGGGTGAGGCTTCCGTGAGCCCATACCCCTGCAGCACACACACGTGCAGCCGCTCGACGAGGGTGCGCGCGATGGCGGGATCGAGCGGGGCACCTCCGCTCACGACCACCCGCACACAGGACAAGTCCGCGTCGTCGACGGCCCGGGCCGTGGCCAGGTAGCTCGCCACGGGAGGGACCACGAACATGACCGTGATCCGATGCCTGGCGATCAGATCCACCGCCGCCGCCCCCTCGAAGCGCGGCATGGTCAGCAGCGTCGCGCCCGCGAGCAGCCCCGAGGCGAGCGTGGCGGTGAGCCCGTACATGTGGGTGAAGGGCAGATACGCGAGCACGCGGTCGCTGCTCTGGAGCCCCCCGACCGCCTGGAGCTGCACCACATTGGCGACGAGTGCGCGGTGGGGGAGCAGGACGGGCTTGGGCAGGCCGGTCGTGCCGGAGGACAACGGCAGGAGCGCCGGGGCGGTCGCGAGGTCGAGCTGCACCGGGTGGGTCGGGCCCGTGGGCGGGTGACGCAGAGCCTGCTCATACGACGTGGGACCGGGGTGCGGCCCGTCGGACAGGTGGCGCGGCACGGTGGGCACGACGATGACCGACGACGGCTCCAGGTCGAGCGCGCACGCGGCCCGCAGGGATTCACCCAGCTGATCCCGGTGGGTGATCAGCGCCGATGCGTCGACCATCCGCAGCTGATGCTGAAGCTCGTCGGCCCGGTGGCCGAACGGCAGCGGGCTCACCGCAGCGCCGGTGGCGAGGGTGGCGAGTAGGCATACGACGCTCTCGGGGCCGTTGGGCAGGTGCAGCCCCACCACGTCGCCCGCGCCGATCCCGGCGTGCGCCATCGCCCCGGCGACGGATGCGACCTGGGTGACCAGTTCGCCGTAGGTCAGCTCCGCCCCGGTGGGGATGTCGTGGATCGCCACCGCGCTCGGATCGTGGCGGGAGGCGGCGGAGAGGAGCAGCTCGTCGAGTCGGACGCCGGGGATCACCGGTTCCGGGTCGGGGCTGCGATACTCCATGCCGCCTCCTGGGCGCGCCAGGGCGCGAATGCCCGCGGGCGGCGTGGCCGAAGGCGAGCGCACCGCGATAAGACCCATCACCTCATCGTAGGGGCGCGCCCCCGGCCCGACGGCGTACGCGCGCGGCGAGTCGGACGGATGTCCTGATAGCGTTTCGCCGCGCGTCGCTCAGGAGTTGTCGCGCGAATCAGGAGTAGTCGTAGAACCCGCGGCCGGTCTTCTTGCCGAGGAAGCCGGCATCCACGAGGCGGTTCAGCAGCGGCGGCGGGGCGTACGTCGGGTCCTTGAACTCCTCGTACATCCCGAGCCCCGCGGACCGCACGGTGTCCAGCCCGATCGCGTCGAGCAGCGCCAACGGGCCGATCGGGTGCCCGCAACCCAGCCGCATCCCGGTGTCGATGTCCTCGGGGCTGGCGTGCCCGCCCTCCAGGAGGCGGATGGCGGCGAACATATAGGGGACCAGCAGCACGTTCACGACGAACCCGGGGCGGTCCGGGGCGACGATCGCGGTCTTGCCGAGCTTCTCGGTGACGAAGACGCGTGCCCGCTCCAGCGACTCGTCGCTGGTCGTCAGCGCGGGGATCACCTCGACGAGCTTCATGACCGGCACGGGGCTGAAGAAGTGCAGCCCCACCGTGTGCTCGGGGCGGCTGGCCGCCTTCGCGAGCCGCACGATCTGCAGCGAGGAGGTGTTGGAGGCGAGCACGGCGTCGGGCTGGGCCAGCGTCTCGCCGAGCTGCCGGAACAGGTCGAGCTTGACGTCCTCCCGCTCGGTGGCAGCCTCGATCACGATGTCGCTGTCCGCGAGGGCGGAGATGTCCGCCGCGAAGGTCAGGTGGGCCAGTGCCGCGTCCATGTCGTCCTGCGTCGCCTTGCCCTTGGCCACGGAACGGGCGAGGGAGGAGCGCACCCGCTCGGCCGCGGCGTCCGCCGCCTCCTCGTTGACCTCGCTGACGACCGTCGGTACGCCCGCTCGGGCCGCGACCTCGGCGATCCCGGAGCCCATGAGCCCCCCACCCAGCACGCCCAACGTCGCGATCTCGCTCACTGCAGTCCCTCCCTGACCTGGCTGACCCGTGCGATGCCCCGGTGGTTGCCCCCGCGGGGGCAGGCCGGACGCGCCGGCGCGAGGCACCGCCCATCCTGCCAGGGCGGATCGCCCGATCGCGGTCGGCGTCGCGGTCCGCGGGTGTGTTCCGCGTCATGGCTGTCGAGGTCACGCCGACCCGGCGTGACCTCGACAGCCATCGCCGGTCGCGAGCGGCACGCGTCAAGGCCGCGTGCGTTCGTCCCGCTCGCCCAGGTGCAGGACCACGGTGGCCGTGTCGGGCGCCGCCTGGACCGTGCGGAGGCGCGCGAGCGCGGGGTGCGCGTCGAGCAGCTTCGCGCCGTTGGCCAGCGCCCGAAGTGCCGCGGTCTCGGCGCGGGCGGCCTCCAGCGCGGCCAGGCCCCGCTGCCGGGCGGCCACGACGTCGGCGGCCGCGCGGCGCAGCTCGGCCGGCGCGAGCAGGTCGCGGACCACCACCTCCACGACGTTCACGCCGTGGCGCTGCGCGGTGGCCGCGACCTTCGAGCGCACCTGCTCCGACAGCTCCAGGGTGTCCCGTGCGCCGGCGAGCACGGTGTCGCTCGTTGCGTCGGCCAGCGCGTCGCGGAGGGCCACCTGGACCGCCAGGTAGAGCGCGGCCTCCGGCTCGGCGGCGTGCTCGTGGAACCGCGCCGCGTCGACCACCCGCCACGTCACCGCGGCGGTCAGGCGCACCTGGACTCCGTCGGCGAGAGGGATCTCCTGCGGCGCGAGTGTCGTCAGCCGTTCCCGCGCATCGATGCCCACGCAGGTCGTGCCGCCGCGGACCCAGTGCGCACCCGGGCCGAGCGTCGCGACGAGCTCGCCGCGCCGATAGGTGAGCAGGGTCTGCCCGGCGGCGACGTCGACCCGCCGCGGGAGCAGCCGCGCCCGACCCGCCGACGGACGGACCGTCAGCATGTCGTCGGGCGGCACGTACCCGCCGAATCCTCGGGGCATCGAACGTCTCTCGAAGAGTGCGGTTCTGATCATGACGGCCTCCTTTCGTCGGATGGCAAGGCTGATCCGGTGGTGGACGCCGGCCGGCGACCCGCGGTGGCGGGGAGGGCCTCGCCGACACCAGGTGCGCCGGTGGCCTCCGCAAGGCCCGCGCGGGCCGTGACTCCGGGCGGCGCCCACCGGTCAGGATTCGAACCTGGGGCCCGTGGGCGTTGCCTGTCCGCCGTGGACGATCGCAGGACGAGCCTGGTGACGACCGCTCGCTGCCCCGCGGAGGACCCTCGAAGCGTGCCGCGCGCGACGCCGCGGCGGCAACCGGATTTATGCCGCGACGCGGGTCCGGCGCGCACCGGTTACGTTGGAGGGCATGGTCAACCTGCGCGAACTGCTGGACGCTCTCCCTCTCGACGACTCCTTCCTGCGCAAGGTGCCGATCCCGGGAGTGCAGGGTCGGTGCCTGTTGGAGGTCGACCTGGCCCGCGGGCTCGCCGAGGGCTCACCCGCCTCCCCGATCGAGGCGTACCGCTCCCGGCACACCCCCACGCTCGCCTCCCTCGTGGACGGCTTGCGTCAGGCGGCCGACGACGCCCGTGTCCTCGGCCTGTTCGTGCACTGCGCGGGCGGAGCGCCGCTGGCCCGGGTCGCCGAGCTCCGGCGGGCGGTCCGGGCATTTTCGGCGGCGGGGAAGCCGACGCTGGCCTGGGCGGAGTCATTCGGGGAACTGGCGGGGGGCACGGGCGGCTACCTGCTCGCCACGGCCTGCGACGAGGTCTGGCTGCAGCCCAGCGGGGAGCTCGTGCTGCGCGGCGTGGTGGCCCAGGGGATCTATGCGCGAGGCGCGCTCGACAAGCTCGGCGTCCTGCCGCAGACCTCGCAGCGCAAGGAATACAAGTCGGGTTTTGACACCTTCACCCGTGAGGACATGTCGGAGGCCGAGCGGGAGATGCTGACCGCGCTGGTGGCCTCAGTCAACGCAGCAGCGGTCGAGGACATCGCCACGGCGCGCGACCTGGAGCCGCAGGCCGTCCGCGCATACCTCGACGAGGGGCTCCTGCCGGCGCAGCAGGCGCTCGAGCAGGGGCTCGTCGACCACCTCGGCTACCGGGACGAGGCGCTGGCGGCGCTGCGCCGCCGCGCGCGGGACGACAAGGAGTCCGCCGAGCTGCGGTACGTGGACCGGTACCGTTCGTCGCTGCCGGGCCTTCAGACGGTGTCCAAGCGGGGCAAGCCCGTCGTCGCCGTCGTCCAGGCGATCGGGCCGATCCACCTGGGGCGCAGCGGCTCACGTCCGTTCGAGGGGCGCTCGGTGGGGTCCGACACGATCGGGGCCGTGCTGCGGCAGGCGGGGCGGGACAAGCACGTCAAGGCGGTGGTCCTGCGGGTGGACAGCCCCGGGGGCTCGTACGTGGCCTCGGACGCGATCCGCCGGGAGGTGCTGAACCTGCGGGAGGAGGGCACGCCGGTCGTGGCCTCGATGGGCGTGGTGGCCGCATCGGGCGGCTACTTCATCGCGATGCCCTGCCAGGCGATCGTGGCGAACGCCCAGACCCTCACCGGCTCGATCGGCGTGCTGGCCGGCAAGCAGGTGGTGTCGGACGGTCTCCGCAAGATCGGGATCCAGATGGAGGGCGTCGCGCAGGGGGAGCACGACGAGATGTTCTCCTCGCGACGGCCGTTCACCGACGAGGAGTGGGAGCGACTCAACAGCTGGCTGGACCAGGTCTACGAGGACTTCACGCGCAAGGCTTCCCGAGACCGTTTGATGCTCTGGGAGGATCTGGAGCCGCTCGCCCGCGGGCGGGTGTGGACCGGCGCGGACGCGGCCCAGCGCGGCCTCGTCGATGAGGTCGGGGGGATGGAGGAGGCGATCGCCCGCGCCTGCGCGGCGGCCGAGCTCGACCGCTCCGACGTGGACGTACGGATCCTGCCGAAGGTCGGTCCGCTGGACATGCTCATGCCCGCCGAGAGCTCGGAGGCGACGTCCGCCGCCGTGCCGGCCGGGCCGGAGCGGCTGATCACGGAGCTGGGTGGCGCGCTGGGGCTGGGCGTCCCGGGCCTCGCCGAGTCCTCCCTGCTGGGCGCGGCCCTGCGTGCCTTCGCGACGCACAGCCAGGGCGTGCTGACGATGCCGGACATCCGCGTCGACTGAACAGCTCACGTCTCACGGGCGCGGTCGGCGTTGAGGCGGATCTGGTCGGCCATCGGTCCCCACAGCGCCTCCGGGAAGTCGTGCCCCATCCCCGGGTAGCCCACGAACCACGCCCCGTCGATCCGGCGCGCCGTGTCCAGGCCGCCGCGAGCCCGGACCATGGGGTCGTCCAGGCCGTTGATCACGAGCGTGGGGGCCGTGATCGCGGCCAGGTCGGCGGGGTCGGTCTGCGTGGCCCGCACCTGCCGCATGGTCGAGCTGGGATCGCGCGGGGACCGGGCGTGGCAGCGCTCGGCGACGTCCCGGGCCCAGAGGACGTCGAACGGGTACCCCGGAGAGGCGATCGCCCGCGCGACCTTGACCATCCGCCGGATCTCCGCCTCGTCGGGTCGCCGTTCGGGCTGGCGCCCGCTGGCGGCGAGCAGCATCGGGCGCAGGTAGCGCACCCCCTGCGCGGGGCTGGCGTCGGCGGGCACGCTCAGCATCGAGGTCAGCGAGCGGACCCTGCGGGGATGCGCGGCCGCGAGCCGCTGCGCCATCGCCCCGCCGAGCGAGGCACCGACCACGTGCGCGCTGGCCCACCCCAGGGCGTCCAGCACTGCGAGCGCGTCGCCGACCATGTCCCGCGCCCGGTAGACCGGCGGCCTGCGCCGCAGCGCCTCGAGGCGTCGGTCCGGCAGCGGCGAGGTGAGGTGCGTGGACAGGCCCGCGTCCCGGTTGTCGAACCGGGCGACGGCGAACCCGCGCCGCGCCAGCGCCTCGCAGAACCCGTCCGGCCACCAGAGCATCTGGAAGTTCAGACCCATCATCAGCAGCAGGGGCTCGCGGCCGGCCGACTCGTGCGGGTCTCCGAAGGTCTCGTACGCGAGCCGGACCGCCCCGTGAGCGGCATACTGCGGCTCCGACGGCGGCAGGGCGGGTCCGTTGTCCAGGGAGGGCGAGGGCGGCATGGCCACATCCTCACACCCGGGCGGATCGCCCCTTCCGACCCCCGCGCGTCGACCCGCTCCCGGCCTGCCCGTACAGCCCTGGCCGGGTCCGCTCAGCGCCGGTCATTGCTCCCGCGAGAAGCGCGCGGCGCGCGCGACCAGATCCGGTGTGATCGCGACCCCCGTGTACCGCTCGAACTGGCGCGCCGCCTGCAGCGCGATGACCTCCGCACCCGTGATGACCGGCCGGCCCGCCTCACGGGCGGCCCGGACCAGGGGCGTGAGTTCCGGGAAGGCGACCACGTCGAACACGGTGTGCGCCGCCGCGACCTGCGCGCGATCGAACGACAGGGCTTGCTCGTCCGGCCCCGCCATCCCCAGGGGGGTGGCGTTGACCAGCACCGCCTCGCGGGGAGCGGGTTCGGCGTCGGACCAGCGGAAGCCGTACGCCTCCGCGAGGGCACGCCCGGCCGCACCGTTGCGCGCGAGCACCGTCAGATCCGTGAAGCCGGCGTCGCGGAAGGCCGCCACGACCGCGCGGGACATCCCCCCGGCGCCGCGGACCCACACCGGCAGGCCCGGATCCAGCGCGTGGCGCTCGAGGAGCGTCGCCACCGCTTCGTAGTCGGTGTTGGACGCCGAGAGCCGGCCCGCCTCGTTGACGATCGTGTTGACCGAGCCGATCGCGGCGGCCGAGGGCTCCATCACGTCGACCAGCGGGATGACCGCCTCCTTGAACGGCATGGACACCGAGCAGCCGCGGATCCCGAGCGCCCGCACGCCGCGGATCGCCCCCTCGATGTCGTCCGTGGTGAAGGCCTTGTAGATGAAGTTCAGGCCCAGGTCGTCATACAGGTAGTTGTGGAACCGGGTGCCGATGTTCGAGGGCCGGGCCGCGAGCGAGATGCACAGGGTCATGTCCTTGTTCAGGATGGGCATGCCGCCATTGTCGCGCCCGCAGGTCCCGGGGTGCGGCGCGCGCGGTGGTGGGAACGGCCACGACGCTGGCATAGGCTCGACGCCTGGAACTGGGCGATGCGCGGGTGCGGAGCGGACCATGGACGTCGGACAACTCGACCTCGAGCTGGTCGTCCTGGGCGTGGGCGCGCTGCTCCTCGCGGGCCTGGCCGCCATCAAGACCTCCCACCGGCTGGGCACGCCCGTCCTGCTCCTGTTCGTCGGCATCGGCCTGCTCATCGGCGAGGGCGGCATGGGCCTGGCCTTCGACGACGCGCAACTGACGGCGCAGGCCGGCACGCTCTTCCTCGCGGTCATCCTGTGGGACGGGGGCTTCACGACGCGGCTGTCGGAGATCCGGCCCGTGGCCGCGCCCGCGGCCGTCCTGGCGACCGTGGGCGTCCTCGCCTCGGTCGCCGTCACGTCGGCGCTGGTCTGGGTGCTGCTCGACGTCGACGTCCGGACGGCGCTGATCCTCGGCGCCGTCGCCTCCTCCACGGACGCGGCCGCGACGTTCGCCGTGCTGCGCAACCTGCCCATCCTGCGGCGCATCCGCACCACGCTCGAGGCGGAGTCCGGGATGAACGACCCGCCCGTGATCGTGCTGGTCTCGGTGATCGTGTCGGACGCCTGGGGCCAGGTGTCGCCGGGGGCGATGCTGGGGATGGCGGCCTACCAGTTGGTGGTGGGGGCGCTCGCCGGGTTCGTGATCGCCTGGCTCGGGGTCCGGCTGTTGCGTGCGTCCGCCCTGCCCGCGAGCGGCCTCTATCCGCTGGGGACGGTGGCGATCGGGATGATCGCGTTCGCCGGCGCGGGGCAGGTGTCGGCGTCCGGGCTGCTGGCCGCGTACGTGGCTGGCGTCGTCGTCGGCAACGCCCAGCTCCCGCACGCCCGCACCACCCAGGGGTTCTGCGAGTCCCTCGCCTGGTTGGCGCAGATGGGGCTGTTCACCATGCTGGGCCTGCTGGCCAGCCCCTCGCGCCTCCCCGAGGCGGCGTTGACCGCCCTCATCGTCGGGGCGGCCCTCACGTTCGTGGCGCGACCGCTGTCGGTGGCGGCCTGCCTCATCCCGTTCCGGGTGCCGCTGCGCGAGCAGGTCTTCATCGCCTGGGGGGGACTGCGCGGCGCCGTACCGATCGTGCTGGCGTCGCTGACCATGTCGGCGGGGGTTCCGGGCGCGACCCACATCTTCGACGTCGTGTTCCTGCTCGTCATCATCTTCACGCTGATCCAGGGCCCGACGCTGCCGGTGGTCGCGCGCTTCACGGGCGTACGGGCGCGGACGCCGCTGACCCAGCTGACGTTCGAGTCCGCCCCCCTGGAGAAGGTGGACCTGACCGTGGTGCAACTGTCGATCCCGCGGGGCTCCCGGCTGCACGGCGTAGCCATCTCCGAGCTGCGGCTCCCGCACCCGGTGGCGATCCCCATGGTGATCCGCGGGGGGCGGGTGCTGGTGCCGGGTCGCTGGACCGTCCTGCACCACGGGGACGACCTGGTGCTGACGACACCCCCGGAGTTCGTCCCTCGGGTGGAGCGCCGCCTGAACGACGTGGATCGATGGGGCCGCCTGGCGCGGTGGCGCCGCCCGGAGGCCCAGCCGCATTGACCCGGGGCTGTGGCGGCGGGATCTCGACCCGGCGTGCACGGCGGCGTGCCGCGTCACCCCTTGCCGCCCGTGGGCGGGAAGCGTACGGGTGGTGCTGGGGGTATGCGTGCGGGGTGCTGCCCGTGGGCGGGAAGCGTACGGGTGGTGCTGGGGTCTGCGTGCGGGGTGCTGCCCGTGGGCGGGAAGCGTACGGGTTTTCGCGGGCGAGGGCGATCCGAAAGGAGAGCGACCATCGCGGGCCGAAGTGTCGCCTTCTTCCTGAGGCGGAATTCAAACAGTGCGCGAAGCCTATTCGTCGGCACGGTGACATTCCGCGAACAGCGTGAATGATTTCACGATTGAAGACGGTCCCCTCATGGTCCAAGATTTTCCGTCCGAGGGGGATTATGAAAACGTGCCTGTGACCTGGCTCCCGAGGGTCGACGAGTTTTCCCAATCGCACCCCGTGAGTTCTGCGCTCATGCTAGGCTCCCAACGCTTTCCCCGTCAGTTCGCGCTGTTCGTGGCAGGTCACGAGGCCGGAGGCTGCGAGACGGAGTGGACACATCTCACGTATTGATTGGCGGCTTCAGGGGCTGGACGGCTTTCCTGAGATTTCATCGAACCAGAAGAGGAGTACTGTCATGAGCGGCCTGAATGCAGTTTTGGCACGAAACGCGGACAATGCCCCGAAGGCCCTTGGTCCGTATTCGGACACCGTAGCCTTCTCCCACTACAACCACCTCTCGGCCCAGCTGCCTATCGACCCGAAGTCCGGTGAGCTCGTGGCCGGCGGCGCCAAAGAGCAGGCCGCCCAGTGCCTGGCCAACCTCAAGGCCGTGGTCGAGAGCATCGATCACGGGACGGACGACATCGTGCGGCTCACCGTCTTCCTGACGGACATCGCCGACCTCGACGCCGTGGACGAGGCGTGCAAGGCGGTCTTCACGGGTTACGTGCCGACGCGCACGGTCGTGGGCGTCGCGGCGCTGCCCCTGGGTGCTGCGGTCCAGATCGAGGCCGTGGTGTCCAACGGCGTCGGCACCATCCCGAACGCGCCGCAGGCGGGCGACCTCGTCAAGGTGGAGAGCAACACCGACAACGCGCCGAAGAGCCCCCTGTCCACCCAGACCGTGGCGTTCTCGCACTACAACAACCTGTCGGCGCAGCTGCCCATCGACCCGGCATCGGGCCAGCTCGTGTCCGGTGGCGCGGCGGAGCAGGCGAAGCAGTGCCTCGCCAACATCAAGGCGATCCTGGAGAGCATCGACGTCCCGTTCGACGACATCGTCAAGATCACGATCTACCTGACGAACCTCTCGGACGTCGACGCTGTGAACTCGGTCTACACGACGTTCTTCCCGGACTCGGCCATCGCCCGCACGGTCGGCTACGTCCCTGCGCGCACCGTCGTCGCCGCCTCGGCCCTGCCGCTGGGCGCCGCGGTCCAGATCGAAGCGGTCGTCTCCCACGGCGACGGAACGCCCCCCCAGGAGGTGGAGGACAGGCACGGCATCGTGATCAAGCCCAACAACACCGACGCCGCGCCGAAGAGCCCCCTGTCCACCCAGACCGTGGCGTTCTCGCACTACAACAACATCTCCGGTCAGCTCCCGGTCGACGCGGCCTCCGGCAAGCTCGTGTCCGGCGGCGTCGCGGAGCAGGCGAAGCAGGTCTTGTCGCACCTGAAGTCCATCGTCGAGAGCATCGACCACTCCCTGGACGACGTGGTCAAGGTGAACATCTTCCTGACGGACCTCGCGGACGCCGAGGCGGTCGACGAGGTCTACTCGACCTTCTTCCCCGGCGGCGTCCCCGCGCGTCGGACGGTCGGCGTGTCGGCCCTCCCCGAGGGCGCGGCCATCCAGATCGACGCCGTGGTGTCGAACGCCGAAGGAACCGCTCCCGACGCTTGATGAGATGACGCGGGCGCAGTCAAACGTGCGCACGTAAAAGAGTGAGAGGGAGCCGAGAACGTTGTTTCGGCTCCCTCTCCTTGTGGATGAACCTCGCGCGCTGAAGGAATCGCCTGGGCACTCTAGGCGTGCATTCGTGGGCCTGACGAGTTGAGCCTGCACTGGCTGGGCTCCCGGCAGCGTGGCTGAACGCTCATCAGTGCGGGTGAACTCCCCTTGTGGCGAGGGTACACCCGGGGCCGGGGGAGTCCTCCCCGATCGAGGGGAGTGCGGTGTCCTGGAGGCCAGGCCCGGAAGCGAGAGTTCACCTGCCCCGACGAGTGTTCACCCGCAGGCCGGGAGCGGGGTCGCCGACCCCTCCCGCCCGTGGGCGGCGTCCGTACGCCAAACCGCAGCTCGTCCCGTACGTTTCCTGCCCGTGGGCGGCATCTGTACGTCAAACCCCAGCTCGTCCCGTACGGTTCCCGCCCGTGGGCGGCATCCGTAC